>JAYTAU010000104.1:0-5191 GCA_043737375.1 Planctomycetia bacterium | reverse complement strand
ATTCAGAAGGAGCTGGCCGACAGGATGTTGGCGGTCCCCTCGACCAAGGATTACAGCGCGCTGAGCGTTTGGATCCAGAGCCAATGTCAGGTCGAACTGGTGCGCACGTTGCCGCCCGAGGCATTTTGGCCGCGACCGCTGGTGACTTCTGCAATCATCAAATTGACTATCGATCCGGCGTTGCGAGCCCGTGTTCGCGACTTGCCGTATTTTCATGAGTTCGTGCGATCGATGTTTTTTCATCGCCGCAAGTTTTTGCGCAGCGTGGTTGTCAGCGCGTTCAAAGATCGGCTCGATAAACCCGCGGTCGACGAGGTGCTTTCGTCGCAGGGGCACGGCGCCAATGCGCGCGCGGAAGAGCTTTCAGTCGAGCAGATGATTGCATTGTGCGACGGTTTGCGAGCGAAGGTGGAGGATCTGTAGGAGGCGTCGCTGACGCCGAACTCATACAAGATAATACGCCCTAACATAACCCCTCTCCCTCTGGGAGAGGCCGTACTAACTATCCGCGTCGGCGTCGCCTCTTATAGGTCTCCCTTTCCGTTGAGCCAACTACTCTCTTGCAGCAGGCTGGCCGTCATCGCCTGAAACACGCGGTGAATTTCGGCGTACTCGCGATCTTCGGCTTGCCAGAGTACGACAAAATTGCCTCGCGCCGATTCGAACACTCGCACTTCGGCCGTATTGGTCAAGTCCAAGCAATAAAAGTTCATGTCGCAACCGATCACCTCGCGACCGTATAGTGTCTCGTCGGTATCTTCGCTATCCAAATCTTCGTAAGTCGTACGCATCGTGGCAACCACGGCGTCGATCAAATCGGCCGGATCATCGGCCGCGTCGTGGACCGTTACCGACCAGAACGCTCCGCCGGGGCTATAAACCGTCGCCGAGCTTTGCCCGCCCAACATGTCGTCGGTTTCCAGCGTCCAGTTATCGGGATACTGGAATTGAATTCCAAATTTTTCGAAATTGGCACGCATGATGAGTGATTCTTGGTGTTACTCGAAAAAGCTTCGGCTAACCGCCGGGCGGTTCGAAAACGAAATTCGGAAATCGGATTGAAGGTCGTGCTAACGATAGCTCGGTTTAATTTTAACGACACCAAGCGGCGATGTCAGTGCTATCACATGATCTCACTACGGTCTTGCCGCGCCTGCGACGCTCTGCTACCATCCGCCCCGATGAACCGGACCGAGTCGTGGTGTGGTTATTCACGTCGTTGCAATTATTATCGGCCGTGCTATGGCGCATTACGCATTCGTTCGCGGTTGGCCGCTGTCATTGCTATGCGTATTCGCAAGCTTGGTCGGTTCGGGCTGTAGCTTAATCGGCGGCAGCCCGGTGACCAAGCAAGTCGCGACCTGCCGTCAGCTTTCGCAACGCGGCATGACCGCCATCGAGCGCGGCCAATGGAGCACGGCCGAATCGCTGCTTGCTCAAGCGATCAAATCTTGCCCGGTCGATGCCAACGCTCAGCGGCATTACGCTGAAACACTTTGGCAGCGAGGCGCCCAGCAGGAAGCGATGTTGCATGCCGAACAGGCGTTGAGACTGTCGGGCGATGACCCGCATATCGCGGTTCGCGTCGGTGAGATGAACCTGACCATGGGCCGCTTGAATGAGGCGTTGGCGTTGGCGAATACTGCCATCGATGCCGATCCCACGTTGCCCAGCGCCTGGGCCTTGCGCGGTCGAGTCGAGCAAATTGATGGTCTGCCCGACGCTGCATTGGCCGACTTTCATCGCGCCCTGCAATATGCTCCGAACGATCGCCGGCTGTTGCTCGAGACGGCCGAACTTTACCGGGTGCTGAATCGGCCGCAGCGGGCACTGGCTACCTTGGCCACCCTGCGCGAGACCTATCCCAGCGGCGAGGAACCGGCTCGACTGATCATGCTGGAAGGCATGGCAATGGCTGCGCAGGGTCGCCACGCCGACGCGATCGAAGCTTACACCGTTGCCACGGCGCGAGAGCCGGCATCGGCCGAACTGTTATCGCAATTGGCGCAGGCACAACTGGCGATCGGCCGCACCACCGATGCGGTTCGCGCCGTTCAACAGGCACTCGCCATCGAACCGGCGCACCCGGCCGGCCGAGCGATTTGGCAGCAGATCGAATCGACCCGCGAGCTTCGTATTGCGCGGCCGTAACCTACGGCGCTCCGTACAATCGGCTCAATCCGAGCAATCCGGCGCACCGCTTCCCCATCGTTTCACGGCGTTTGACCGCCGCTGATAATCAACCTAGAGTTGCTCGGACCATTTTTTTCTTGCGCTAGTAGACCGCCGGAAAGCCTGAGACACTTCCATCGAAATAGGGCACTCGAATGAGCGTGGCCATCGAACTCGAAGCAACCCCGTTTGTAGATCGTCGCAATCAAGAGGGGGCAAATTCGCCGGAGGTCGAACGCCGTCAGTTCACCAATAGCCACGAAGGACTCTCGCCCGATGCGCGCGAGCTGGCCGTTGCAATCGACCGGTACAAGCTGAGCCATCGCCGCCGCTTCATCACGTTCGAAGAGATGCTTTCGGTGGTCAAGTCGATCGGGTATGCAAAATGTGCGATCGACGCGTAACACGGAATTAAGTTCGCTCCTTGTTACGTAGGACGGAATTCATTCCGTTCCTGATTTCGTAGGACCGAATTTATTCCGTCCGTGATTTCGTAGGACGGAATGAATTCCGTTTTTTGCGACCGATATCGATGCTTGTGGACGGAGTGAATCCCGTCCCGCTCAAAAAGACGGAATAAATTCCGTCCTACTAAACGGAATGAATTCTGTTTTGCCTTCACTCATCTGCGCTAGTCGTGCGCCCCGTGGCGACGTCGAACTCGTAGAGGGCCGGAATTAGCATCGTGGCCGTGGCAAAACCATAGGCCAATGAGGCAATGGCGAACACGCCCAACGTCTCACCTCGCAAAAAGCTGGTGATCGCCACGAACGTGGCCACCGGGCAAACCAACGACGCCAGCCCGATGGCCGACGACGGGTTTCTCACCCCCAGCGCGACATATAGGCCCAAGCTGCCGCCGGCGACCGCGGCCATGAAAGGCATCAACTGCATCTGAAACGATCCGCTAAATGAGATCATGATGCGCATACACGTCGCCACGCCGATGAACAAGAAAAACACCGTGCCCAGGCTCACGGCTACCGCTGTCCGAGAGCTTTCGTACGCCATGCCGACATGAATGCCCAACATGGCGACAAACGCATCCATCACCAGCAGGCCGCCGACCAAGTAAAACAAATTTTCGAGGCTGACGACGCCGACAAACGTCAGGTACGAACATAGTACAATTGGCAGTAGCACAATCTCCTTGGTCACGAAGAAAATGCCGCCGAGTTTACCGAACACAAATTCGAACGGCGAAATGTCGGTGACCAATAGTAGATCCAACGCGCCCAGATCGCGTTCGTTGGTGATCGCATTCACGGCCAACGCATTGATCAGCACCAGGCTCAGCACGAACAGCGGTGCCAAGGTTAACGCCAAGCGAGTTTTTAGCGCGGCGGCTTGCATACTATCGCTACGCACCTGGCCGATCGACTGGGCGGTCGAATACACGACCAGCGCCGCGGCGGCAAACATGACGATGTAAGCCAATCGCACTAGAATGATCTTACGACCATAAGCCCAGGTACAGGTCTCTCGCCAAAGTACCGGATTCTCCCAGACCGGACGAGTCGCTCCAGGGGCCGCATGCACCGAAACAGGCGCCTCGTTCGAAGTTGACGAGCCGGCGTTTGCCGGTTTGCCTGCGGCTACAGTTGGCAATGCGGTCTCGGCTTCTTCCAACCGCGGTCGGGCCTCGCGGGTGGGATTCCAAACTCGCACACGTGCGATCGCCAGCAGATTCAGCGCGAGGGTCAACACGATCGATACGGCGAGAAACGCATACACCGGCGAGCCGAACATCGGCAACGCGGCTTCGCCCGGCAGGGCAGGGCGGGCCGCCTCGAGTACGGCATTGAGGGGACTGAAGGCAGCGGCCCAACTTGCCGCGGAAATTCCGCTCCAAACGACACCCACCGCACCGGCGCCAATCAGGCCCCAGACTGCCAGCCAAAAAAACAAGACCAGCGTGGTGAGCGCAAGCGACAAGAATGTCTTTTCACGCCACAGCGCGATCGTCGACCCTAAACTGCCGGCAGCTAAAATTGATCCCAGCGTAACCAGAAACACGCGGGCAATCTGCTCGAGCGACACACCGCCGAAAAGCGCCACCAACAAGAACAACGGTACCGCGGCGGCAGCCATGAGCATGACAGCCAACAAACTGGCCAGCAATTTTCCGAGCACCAATTCGCTGTTGGACAAGTGCGTCAACAACAACAGGATTAGCGTACGGCGATCCTTTTCTTGTGCAACCGCCCCGGCGGCAAGCAATGCCGAGAAAAAAACAGCGAGCGTCAACTGCAGCACCGACAGGATTTGAAAGATCGCCGCACCGAACCGGGCCGAGTCGCCCACGTTGCGGACATCTTGCGTGCCGGTGAACAGGCCCCAGGCCGTCGATATCAAGATCAACAGTCCGGCAACATATACCGCGCGTGCCAAGAAGAACCGCGTGCGACGCGGCGCGGTGACCAACTCGCGCGTAAAAACCGGACCAATGATCAACCGACCTTACTCCCGATGCAGAAACGCGCGAACAAAGCCCCGAAATCTGTTCAAGTACGGCCCGATTATAAGCCCTGGCGGCTCACATCGGCAGGGGGCAGAGGGATCACGTTGTGTGAGAGTTTGATCAGCGTAACTAGCTCATAACTGGCATTAGTATAGAAAAACGGCGGCTGCTAGAATCGCTCTGGCAGCCGCCGCAAATGTGACACGTAAATTTCTCCCTTGAATTTCAGTTCCGCAAATTTACTTTACGGTCTTGACGCTCTTGGCAGGAGCATCGACCGTTTTCGTCTTGGTCGTTGTTACATCCTCTTCGGTTTTCTTCGTAACTTCTTTCTCCGATTTTTCTGATTTCTTGCTTTTCGATTCCGCAGCGACTTCGTCGAGTTTCTTTTGTTGATCGCGAGTCAATACGGCTCGGACTGCCGCATCGCGGGCTTCGGTCAACGTTTTGAGCTGCTCTTCGAGCGCGTCGATTCGAGTGTTATAGTCGGCTTGAATCGTATAGATCTTCTCGCGTTGCGCGTCGTCGACAAGCTTGCTGTAGTTCGCTGGTAAGCGG
>JAYTAU010000103.1:0-5199 GCA_043737375.1 Planctomycetia bacterium | reverse complement strand
TCGCGGCTTTACAAGAAAGTTTAACGACTCTCCCCAAAACTCGCGCAGCGGTCGTATGATGCAGCGGAATAAATTCCGTCCTACGACTATGTCTTCACAATTTTCTTCGCTCGATTCGAGTAAAAGTTTTCGAACTTGACCCAGACTTCGTTTTGCTGGCCTGCCGCGCGGACCTCGGCCGTCAGACTGTCCATGGCGCGAGCGCTGGGACTCGGCGCGATGATGGCACCATCAAGTTTAAACGCGCTGTTGTGGCAAGGGCATTGATATAAATTTCTTTCCGACGAGTAGCCCACAAAACAACCGGCGTGCGGGCAAATCGCATTGAATGCCTCGACGGTTTGCGAACCTTTCACGCGGCGCAGATACACCGCGCCGATTGCCTGATTGGGATGTTCGTTCCAAGCGTCGGTTCGATTGGCCAACACCGCAAACTGTCTTGGCACACCATCGTCGGGCAGGGCATCGAGGTTCGCTACGCGCGTAAAGCCGTCGCCGCTGCCCGATGCATCGGCTCTGCGGCGCAATGGATCGGCCCAGGTGAATAGTCCCGCGGCAAACGGAAAGATGGTAATGAACCCGCCGATGACGACGGCCGACAGCTTGGCGATGAAGCCGCGACGATCGGCGTCGGACAACACTGGCGACTGGTCGTCAGAGATCGCACCAATAGGCGGTTGTTTACTGTTATCCATGATCGTCAGAAAAGTTTAACAGGAGGAAACGGAGGAAACAGAGAGACGATACATTCTAAGAATCCAAACATTACTCAAGGTAAAAGCATCCGTAAGGGAAAATCACATCACAAATGACACTGTGTGATGCAACTGAGTGAACTCGGGTTCAAACCCTCACCGCTCGTGGCCTCGCTGTCTCTCCCCGAGGGAGAAGGGTACGTTAGGAGTTCTGACTCTGTTTCCTCTGTTACCTTCTGTTCGTGCCAAAATCACATTCCAGTCGTACGCATTGCGGAGCGGATGGCCGACAGCAATTTTTCGCGAGCCTGTTCGAACGGCTCGTCGATGAATGCTCCGGCGGCCGCTTTGTGTCCGCCGCCGTTGAATTGCTCGGCCAGCTTACTGCAATCAACCGCCGAGCGGCTGCGAAAACTGACCTTAAAACCCCCCTTCTGTTGTTCGACCATGATCATGGCAACCTGGGCAGTGCCGATTTGCAACGTCAGGTTGATCACATCCTCGGTATCGGTCGGCAGAGCACCGGTCTGCGCGAAATCGTCGAGCATCGCCGCCGTGTGGACCAACTTGCCGTCCTGCTCAGCCATCGTCCGCGCCAAAATTCGGCCGATGAGTTGGGTCCGCGCCAGACTATTGGTTTCATACAGGTCGTGATAGAGCTCGCTAGGGCTCGCACCCGCGTCGCACAGCCGGCCTGCAATGCGATACGTATCGCCGGTTGTGGAACCGAACCGGTACCAGCCTGTGTCGGTGGCCAGCGCGGCCAGCAGCGGTTTGGCAATTTCTGGCGTCAGCTTGACGCCCAACTGGTCGGCGGCTTCGACGACGAGTCGTCCGGTTGCCTCGGCCGATGTATTTTTGAACTCGACCGCGCCCAAATCGTCGCTACTCATGTGATGGTCGAGTACCGCCTTCTTGGCGGTCGTACGGCGCACGAATTCACCCATCGGGCCAAGCTGCGCCCAAGCACTGGTATCGAGAACCATCAACACGTCGGTCTTGTCGGTCAGCAGCTCATTGACCGACACATCGTTGCCGAGTGCCTCGACTTGATTGCGTGGATCGATGAATTTCAAGTTGGGCGGCGTGGCTTGCCCGGTGACGATGCGCACCTGTTTGCCGATCGTTTCGAGTACGCCCGCCATGCCCAGGCAACTTCCCAATGCATCGCAATCGGGCCGGATATGGGTCGTCAGCACAAAGCGCTGATTCGACTTGATAAGTTGAATGAAAGCGGGCCAATCGATGGGCATTATTTCACCACGGAGACACAGAGGCGCGGAGAGAAAAAGGAGTCGGGGAGTAGGGGTCGGGGATCAGGGATCAGGGGCGTTGAGGCCTTTCACGGCTGGGAGTTGCTAGCCGAGGATGACTTTCGCACGGTCTACGCCTTCACGCCATCATTCGCGTTCATTCGTATCTATTCGCGGCTAACTTGCTTTCTCCGTGTCTCCGTGCCTCCGCGGTAAATTTATTCGTCACGACCGACAACCGCCGCGGCTTGCGCCACGTCCAGCTTCAACTGCGCCACGAGCGACTCCACCCCGTCGAATCGCTGAATGTCCCGCAGCCGGTCGATAAAGTCAACCTCTAGCGGCTCGCCGTACAAATTGCCGTTCCAATCGATTAAGTGTACTTCAACCTTGAATGCTTGTTCGCCGAACGTCGGGTTCGGCCCAATGTTGATCGCGGCGGGCCATGGTCCTTCACGCGTGACCGCACGTCCGGCATAAACACCTGCGGCGGGCAGTATCGTATCGATCGCGTCGAGATTGGCCGTGGGAAATCCGATGCGATTGCCGCGCCGCGCGCCGTGGGTCACCATTCCGCGCAAACGGTAAGGTCGCGTCAATAGGCTGCGCGCCTCGGCAATTCGTCCGGCGAGCAGCAGTGTGCGCACGCGCGAGCTCGACACGGCTTGACCTTCGATTTCGACCGGTTCGACCACTTCAAGCGACAGATTGGCACCCGCGGTCAGTTGCTTCAAAACTTCGATGGTCCCCAAACGATTATGACCAAAGTAAAAGTTCGAACCCTCGACCATGGCCCGCGCGTCGAGCCGAAGGAGTACGATTCGCTCGAAGAACTCCGCGGCCGAGAGTTGCAACAATTGATCGTCCGTGGGGTAGGCGACCATGAAGTCGACTCCCAATTCGGCCAAAAGTTCGGCCTTGCGTTCGGTCCAAGTTAACGGCGGCGGGGCCTGCGCCGGTCGTAGCAACCGCACGGGATGCGGGTCGAATGTGAACACAACGGCCGGTCCGTTCAACTGGCGCGCCCGAGCCATCAGCCGTTCGACGATTCGGGCATGGCCGAGGTGAACGCCGTCGAAGTTTCCAATCGCGACTGCGCCGGCCCGCAATTTTTCGGGCCATTCAGAAACATTGCGGACGATTTGCACAATCGGCAGGTGATCAAGGAGGAAGCTATGAGGGTCGCAATTGTTAGCATTGCATTATTGTTGTTTTTAACCTTCCCGACAACCGCTAGTCGATCTAAACACAATTCTAATGTAGCTGGCAACTCCGCGCGATAAAAAACAATCTGCTCTGGGGAACAACCTCGATGATCGAACTGCCCGCAGGTCTGACAATCCCTCATAGTAAGCCGTTTTGTGCTATTCTTACAGCCGATGGACGAACGTTGGATGGATTGACCGCACGGCGAATCCGGATTGACCACTCTTTTGAGCGCGACATGGACGAGAAACAGATCTTCTTTTCCGAAGACATTGCCCACCGCTTGGGCGCAATCGACATTGGTTCGAACAGCGTACGTTTGATGGTGGCCGAACCGTTGCGCGGCGGTAGCTACCGAATATTGGATGAAGAACGCGAGCCGACACGGCTGGGCCGCACAATCAGCTCGACCGGGAGTCTCGATCTCGAAGCGGTCGAGTTGACCTTGGCAGCGCTGCGTCGCTTCAAACAAATCGCAGGCGGTTTTCAAGTCGACGAGCTACGAACAATCGCCACTTGCGCCGTGCGCGAAGCCGCCAACGGACCCGAGTTTTGCCGTCGGGCACGCGAAGAAGTCGGTATCGATATCGAAGTCATCTCGGCCGACACGGAAGCCCGCTACGCGTTTTATAGCGTGCAGCGGGCCTTCGACTTGACCGGCAAAAATGTGATCGTCGCCGACATCGGCGGCGGCAGCACCGAGTTCATTTTGGCTTCGGGCAACGCCATTGAATCGATTTACACTTCGCCGTTGGGCGCGGTCCGACTGACCGAGATCTACGGCAACGATTTTAGCATCGGCAATGCCGCATACGACGAATTGATCACGGGCATCGATCGCCGGTTGCGCAAATACACCAAAAAACCGTTCTTCACGCCGCACTTGCTGATCGGCTCGGGGGGCACGTTTACCGCGCTGGCCGAAATGATCATGGCACAGAAAAGTCAGGGTGCGATGCCTCCGCGCGGCTACAACGTGACCCGCGCCGACGTCAGTCATCTGCTCGATCGCTTGCGCAAGATCCCGGTGAAGAGCCGGCGCAATGTCGCCGGCCTAGCTCCCGATCGGGCAGATATCATCGTGGCCGGGCTTGCCGTGATCGATCGAATCATGGCGCGTTTCAAAGTCAACTTGCTCCAGGTGCATAATCGCGGAGTACGCGACGGGCTGCTGTTGACGATGATCGACCAATCGCTCGGTGCGCCCAGCGATGACCCGGCCGAACGCGAGGCCGCGATCGAACGCTTTGCCTTGGCATGTTCGGGCGAACCGGCGCATGGCAAGCATGTGGCGAAACTGGCCGGATTGATTTTCGATCAACTGGCCGAGCCGTTCGGGATGGACGTTGCCGATCGGCCGTACCTCGAAGCGGCCGCCCGGCTGCAGGACGTCGGCTACTTGATCAATTACGATCAGCATCATAAGCACAGTTACCACTTGATTCTCAACAGCAATTTAACCGGATTTCGTCCGCGCGAGTTGGAATTGATTGCTAATGTGGCGCGCTACCATCGCGGAGCGCAGCCTAAGCAGAAGCACGACAACTTCAGGCAATTATCCAACGACGACCAAAAGCGTGTGCGCCAATTGGCAGCCATTCTGCGTGTGGCCGGCGGACTCGATCGGAGTCATAGCCAACAAGTGAAAGAAGTGACGCTGCGGATCGAGCGCGACGACGATACGGTTGAAAAGATCGAGCTTGTGGCCCGCGCCGGCGAAAACCCCGAAGTCGATATTTGGGGTGCCCGCCGCCGGATGGAGATGTTCGAGGACATTTTCGAATGTCCGCTGGAAGTGGAGTGGGAGGCAGGTTAATTCCGAATTCCGAATTACAGAACGAGGAATGACGAAGACCGAATGACCAATGTGAAAAAACTCGCGGGCCGGTGGCCGCTCCGCTAAGCAGGAACCGTGATCGACTCCGGCTTCTTTCGTAATTCGTCTTTTGTAATTCGTAATTTCCTCTAGACCGAGCGCTTCGGTCGCGGTACGTCGCGTCGGCCTCCGCCGCGGCGTTTCCCTTTTTTGCCGTCTTCGTTGCCTT
>JAYTAU010000102.1:0-5203 GCA_043737375.1 Planctomycetia bacterium | reverse complement strand
GCCTCGGTGCGGCTGATTTGGGAGCCGGCCCCGCACGAACTAGCGGCCCTATTACGCGAACTGGAACTGATTCGTCGCTGGCTGCCACGGTTCAATGTGCAAGGGCGTCCCGGCCGGTTCGGACGCACTTATGTTTGCGTGGGCCGCGCACCGGCTCCTTACGTGTATTTGTCCGGCGAGCCGACGAAGCGCGCGATCGCCTGTTACGGGCCGTTGCGGTCGTTTCGCCGGCTCAACGAAGCCGTGCGGCACGTCAACACCCAGTTCAAACTGCGCGACTGCCCGGATCGCGTGCCCATGCTGTTCGCCGAACAGCTCTCGCTGTTCACGGTCGATCGGGCAGCGCAATGTTCGCGTTTCGATTTCGGTACTTGCCTGGCACCGTGCATTGGAGAGTGCGGTCAGAACGAATACGCACTCAGTCTGCAAGCCGCGCGCGGTTTTCTCGACGGCTCGGATGGCGCATTGCTAGAACGATTGGAATCCAAGATGACCGATGCCGCGACCAATCGCCAATTCGAACGGGCGGCGATGCTTCGCGATATTTGGGAGCCGCTCGCTTGGCTCGATCAATGTTTGCAGCGGCTACGCAATGCGCGGCGAGACTATTCGTTCGTGTACGCCGTGCCGGCGGCAAATAAACGTATTTACTGGTACGCCATTCGCGCCGGGCAGGTTTGTTATGCGGCGTTTGCTCCGCGCACCGAACGTGCAGCCCGCGGTTGGCATCGCCGTCTTAAACAGATCTACAGCGCTCGTGCAAAGCAGCGCGAGCCTGAGAAAAGCGAAGACCTGGAGGTATTGCAATTGACGGCGGCCTGGTTTCGCAAATTTCCTCAGGAGTTGGAGCGGACCATCGATCCGCGCGCGGCGAGAAAACACTGTCGCGGCCTGACAGGAAATATCGACTAAGGACCGACCGAAAAATAACGTCCCGATTTCGAATCTGCTAACACGCCGAGTAATGTGCCGCCTTGCAAAAAACGGGGAGGTTATTTTTCGTTCGCCCCTAAGTATTTCAAATCAAAACGTAAGGCAGTTTATCTCTCGCAATGACGCCGAGAAGCAACTTCCTTTCTTTGCGCCTCTGCGCCTTTACACGAGGCTTTTATTCTCTTAGCGGCGATAAAATCGCGCCGTTTCAAAAACTTATTCCCGCTTTTTCGAAATCACCTGTGACCGCACCAAGTGCGTCGGCCCGATTCATCTCCAACATCTCGCCGAGTGCCGAGCGAAGATTCTCGATCAGTTCCTCGCGCGTCGCGCCTTGGGAATTTACACCTGGAATTACTTCGATCCAGCCGATCCACCAAGGATCGCGATGTTGAATCACTGCGGTGTAATTGGCTTGCATAGCTGTTCGCTTTCTGTGGCCGGTTTCCAGATTTTTATAGCAATCTATACCGTATAGGAGCAAGGTGGAGCGAAGGAAACATCGCGTCGATCAGAATACTAAACTCCGTTTACTCTGTTTCCTCCTGTTCGATCAATGGTTGGACGTCCTCGGTAAGCCGGTGGTAAACGGAATGAATTCCGTTTTACGAAACTAATTCCCCGACAGTGCGTTGCTCTGCCGCACGAAGTCATCGGCGGTCCATTCGTGATCGGCGGTGATCGGCGATGCATCTGTAGGAACCGACGCTGTCGCCGGTTGCCCTGTAGGAGCCGACACCGTCGGCGATCGATTGCCGCGGCCAGAACGACCAGCGAGATCGGCCTCAGCGAGGCCTCCTACAGATTTCGCTTCGGCGCGCATCCGCACCAGCTCAGCGTGCGAAGTAAAATATTGCAAACTGTGGCCGCGAAAATCGTCGATCGTCGCGAAGCCGTGTCGATCCATGAACGCTAGTAGCTCATCGCACATCGGTCGCACGATCTCGTAGCCGTGCTTCATCACTCCGGTGCAAACCTGCACGGTGTTCGCGCCCAGCAGAATGAACTGCGCCGCGTCGCCGCCGGTTTCGATGCCGCCGATACCGCTCAGACTGGCGCGCGGATATTCCTGCTCCAGCACGTTGGCGATCTCCATGCACATCCGCAGCGCGATCGGGCGGATGGCGGTCGATGAATAGCCGCCGGCGGTCGTGTAGCCCTCGACGGTCGGCTCGGGCCGCAATGTGTCCAAGTTCACACCCATCACCGCGCGAATGGTATTGATGGCGCTGACGCCCTGACAGCCGGCGCGCAGTGCCGCACGGGCCGGTTCTTCGACTCGGGTGACGTTGGGGGTCAGCTTAGCCCAAACCGGCACCCGAGCGACCTGCATCACCCAACGGCAAACCTCTTCGAGAATTATAGGGTCTTCGCCCATCGCCGAGCCCATCTTCCGCTCGGGCAATCCGTGCGGACACGACATGTTCAACTCGAAGGCATCGACACCGGCGGCTTGCGAACGCTCAACGATTTCGTGCCAGGCTTCGCGGCGGTATTCCTCCATGATCGACGCGATGAGCACGCGATCCGGGTAGCGGTCTTTGATGCGCTTGAACTCGTCGAGCCAAACCTCGAACGATCGATCGCTGATCAGCTCGATATTCTCCCAACCGTAAATCTCGTGCGAGTCGCGGGCTCGCAGCCGCGCATAACGCGGATGCACATTGACGACCTTCGACGCGTCGAGACTGACCGTTTTGCAGACGACCGCACCCCAGCCCTCGTCAAACGCGCGGCCGATCACGTGCGCGTTGGTGCCGGGCGGACCCGAGGCGATGATGAATGGGTTGGGCAACCGCAGTGTGTCGACGGTTGTGACGAGCGTGGGCATTGCGAAGGGATCAGGGATCAGGGATCGGAGAGCAGGGGTCGGGGAAGCGAGGCTGGGGGTGTGGGGCTGGAGACTTGGGGTGTGAGGCTTGGGGTGTGAGACTTGTAAAGCCGGCGATGGTATTGCATTCAACTTCCAACCCTCCAGTCCCAACCCTCCAGCCTCATGCCCCGCTGCTTCATTCTACGTCAAGAACCTCAATCCGGCTCGGGCTACAACTCGCCGATTGCGCCATATGTTTCCGGGCGGCGGTCGCGATAAAACTGCCAGGTGTTGCGGACTTCGCGAACCAAGTCCAGGTCCAAATCGGCAACTACGATATCGTCGGTCGAGCGGGCTCCTTCGGCGACAATTTGGCCGCGCGGGTCGCAAAAGTAACTCTGCCCATAGAACTCGCCGATCCGCCACGGCTCTTCGAAGCCGGGCCGATTGATCGCGCCGACATAGTAGCCGTTGGCCACCGCGTGGGCCGGTTGTTCCAGCTTCCATAAATACTCGGACAAGCCCGCCACGGTGGCCGAAGGATTGAATACGATTTCGGCTCCGTTCAGCCCCAAACAGCGAGCGCCCTCGGGAAAGTGCCGATCGTAGCACAAGTACACGCCGACCTTGCCCACCGCCGTGTCGAACACCGGATAGCCCAAGTTACCCGGCCGAAAGTAAAACTTCTCCCAAAAGCCTGGGTGCAAATGCGGTAAGTGCATCTTGCGGAACTTGCCCAGGAAAGTGCCGTCGGCGTTAATCACCGCGGCCGTGTTGTAGTACACACCGGTGATCTCTTCCTCCATCATCGGTACGATCAACACGATCTTGTGCTTGCGGGCCAACTCGATCATCTGTTTCGTCGTCGGGCCGTCGGGCACGCGCTCGGCCAGGTCATACCAGCGCATTTCTTGCACCGCCGGAAAGTAAGGGCCGTAGAACAGCTCTTGCAGACAAACGATTTGCGCCCCGCGCGCCACGGCTTGTTCGATCAGACCGACGTGCTTGTCGATCATCGCGTGCTTAATATTGGCAAGCGGAGAAGTGGTGCTCTCGCAGAGCGTGGCTTGGATCAACGCGGCACGGACAAGGTGGGGCATAGTGGAACGTACAGGAACAGAAGAAAAATAGCGATCAAACTTATAGCCGAGACTAAGCGACATCAGTCGCGAGGAAAAAAATTTAACCGCGAATGCGCAATGACATTTCTTCCACTATCCACAGCTTACCGGTCAATGGCTCTTGGTCCAAAATCGCCAGCAATCGCTGAAAAGACTTTAAAACACGTCGCCTACCAAGCCTAGACAATCGAAAAACGATTAGCCCTGCATAACGCGCGGGAGGAAAATTTCGGATGTCGGCAAAATCAAGGTCCATCGTTATGATTGCGCGGTCCTCCACTCGACATGCTTCGGCCAGTTCAATATCCGAATAACCACCCATTTGCTGATCCAATACGGTCACGGCGTCATGACCAGCGGCGTTCAATAGCATTGCGCCTGCCTTGGGCAAATTTTCGTCAAGCTTGAATTTAATCATCGATTTGCTTCAACGGGTAGATACACCGTCCGTTCGTGTGCCAACTCCGCGGCATACTCAATCGCGGCCCGGACGTCATCGATCGTCAAGCTAGGATAACTTTCGATTAGACCGGCGATGTCAAAGTCTTCCGCCAGGTTATCAAGCACGACTGATACCATGATCCGGGTGCCCTTGATGCACGCTTTGCCATGACAAATGTTGGGGTCCACGGTGATGCGTTCTTGCCAGAGCATGTCGTCATCCTGCATGTTGGGTGTCAGATTTTGCCCCGAAGAATTATACACAACTTGTATAACTGTTATACACCTCGCGCCCCACCACGAGCGTCCGCCGCAGCCAGCGGTCGTCCCACGCATACAGCAAAACCGAGAGCGGATCGGGCGCATTGCGCCAAGCAATATCGGGCCGAATGAGCAGCAAATCGGCCGAGTTGCCGAGTTGTATTCGACCCACATCCGTCCAGCCGACGGCGTCGGCATTGCCCGCCGTGATCTGATACCAGGCTTCAGCGGCGGTGGGCACCATTGCAATACCGGTTGAACATTCATCGCCGCGAGATGAGTCTAGCATCGTCAGGGTCTTGGCCGCGTCGATCATCGCACGGGCAACGCGGATCATCGAGCGTTCAGTGCCCGCGCCGATATCGCTACCCAGGCTGATTCGCAAGCCATCGGCCAGCCACCGGGCGCGCGGCATGAAGCCTGATTGCAAAAATAGGTTGGCCGTCGGGCAGTGCGCGATGACCGATCGCGAGCGGACTAGCATTGGTCGTTCGGCGTCGCTCAGGTGAATCCCATGTCCCAAGATTGTTCGAGGGCCGAGCAAACCGGCACGCTCGTAGACGTTGGTGTAGTCGCAGCCGAAACGCCGGCGCACGATTTCGCATTCGGCCGGATTTTCAGCCAAATGCGTTTG
>JAYTAU010000101.1:0-5206 GCA_043737375.1 Planctomycetia bacterium | reverse complement strand
TTCCCGATAATCTCGCCCTCACCGCTCGTTCCTCGCCGCCTCTCCCAAATGAGAGGGAATAGTAAGGAAGTTATTTTCCATCCGCCACTTAAGACAATGTCATCGCCGGCTTTACATTGTGACATGCTCTCGTAACGAGAGCGGCTAAACACTTGCTTCTTTTCCCCGTCTCCTACTTCCTTCCTGAACCCCGCTCCCTGACCCCTGATCCCTTCCTTCCGCCTTAGCCCATCGTCGTGGCCATCTTCAACACTGGCAGCAGCAATGCGATGACGACCAACAGTATCACGGTTGCCAAAACAAGCAGCATCATCGGCTCCAACAAGCGAACCATCAGGTCCAGTTGTCGCCAAGTGCGCGTCTCCAGTCCGTCGGCTATTTCATTTAACACCGTATCGAGCGTGTTGGACTCTTCGGCCACGGCAATCATTTCGGTTACGGTTACCGGAAAGTGTCCGCTGGCCGCCAGCGGCTTGGCCAGCGATTGCCCGGCCGAGATATTTTCGGCCGCTTCTTTGATGGCCTGGCCCAGCACGCGGTTGCCGGTGCCAGACGCGCTGATTTCGAGCGACCGCAAAATGGGGACGCCGTTGTGCAACAACGTGCCGAGGATGCGGCAGAACCGCGCGACGGCCAAGTTCAAAAAAATCTTGCCGGCCATCGGCATCCGGATTTGCCAGCGGTCGCGGAGCAACTTTCCGGCTTCGGTTTGCAATTGATTTTTCGCGTACCAGCCCAGCACGAACAACCCGACCAGCGGTATCCAACCGTAACCGCTCAGTGCGTGGCTGGTGGCCAACAACCATTCGGTAAGCTGCGGCAGCTCGCCGCGTTCGCGTAGCCGCGTAAACAGTTCTTCGAACCGCGGCACGAAGCCCACCACCAACACAATGACCACAATCGTTCCGGTCACGCCCAAGAACATCGGGTACGCCAGCGCCCCGATGGTCCGCCCCTTCAGGTCGGCCTGTTGTTCGGTGAATTGAGCGACCCGTAGCAATGCGTCTTCTAAAAACCCCCCTTCGCCGCCGGCGCGAATCATGCTGACGGCCATCTCGCCGAAAGCGCGTGGGTGCCGGCCCATGGCTTCCGAAAGCGTCGTGCCCTCTTGCACATCGGCATGGACTTGCGACAGGACTTCCTTCAGCCCGGCGTTCGATGATTGTTGCCGGAGCACATCGAGCGATCGCAGCAGCGGTACGCCGCTGCGCAAGAGGCCGGCCAATTGCGAATAGGTGGTCGCCATCAGTTGCGCTTTGACGCGCTTGGTACTGCTGCGCTGCGCGGCCTCGGCTGCCGAGGTATCGACTTTCAGCGGAAACAGGGCGCGACTTGCCAATTGTCCGAGGACTTCGCGCTGGTTGGCCGCCGCGATTACGCCGGTCACCTTCTTGCCGCTAGAGTCTCGGGCGATGTAAGCGAAATCTGGCAAGACGCAATATCCTAATGACGAAAATCAAATGTCGAAAGAATGACGAAAATCAAATGTCGAAAGACCGTTCATTTGACTTTCGTCATTTGAATTTCATTCGACATTCGAATTTCGTCATTTACTGATGATGTCTCCCTTGGTCACGCGTACCACCTCTTCGATCGTGGTGCGGCCTTGCAGCACCTTGGTCCAACCATCCTGACGCAGTGTCAACATGCCTTGCTCTTGGGCCGCTTGTTTGATGGCCCAGGTGCCGACACGCTCTTGCGATAGTTGCCGCACACGATCGGTCGTCACCATCAATTCGTAAATGCCCGCACGGCCCGTGTAGCCGACCTGCCGGCAAGCCCGGCAACCGGCTGCTTTGAACAACGGTTCGCCGCCGTCGGCGAAACGGTCGTACGGAAAATCGGCGGGCATCTCTTCACGCGCGGGACGAAACGGCGCTTTACACTGTTTGCATAACATGCGCACCAAGCGTTGGGCCATCACGGCCTCGACGGTGCTACTGACCAGAAACGGCTCGACGCCCATATCGATCAATCGCGTATACGCACCGGCCGAATCGTTGGTGTGCAGCGTGCTGAACACCAAGTGCCCGGTGAGCGACGCTTGAATGGCGTTCTCGGCGGTTTCCAAATCGCGAATTTCGCCGATCAACACAATATCGGGGTCGTGACGCAAGATGCTGCGCAGCGATGCTGCGAACGTCAGCCCGATTTTGGCATGAACTTGAATCTGGTTGATGCCTTCGAGCTGATACTCGACCGGGTCTTCGGTCGTGATGATCTTCGTGGTGTCGTCGCGAATTTCGGAGAGCGCGCTATATAGCGTGGTCGTTTTTCCGGAGCCGGTCGGGCCGGTCACCAAAATGATGCCGTGCGGCAGTTGAATCAACTCGTTGAAAGTTTTGTACAGCCCCGGCTCCATGCCTAACGACTGCAAGTCGAACTTCATGCGTCCTTTGTCGAGGATACGCATGACGACCCCTTCGCCGTGAATCATCGGGATCACCGAGACGCGAACATCGACCTCGCGCCCGGCCACCTTGAGCTGAATGCGGCCGTCTTGCGGCAGCCGCTTCTCGGCGATGTTCAACCGGGCCATGATCTTCAGACGACTGATGATCGCCGCCTGAAAGCGCGATATCTCCGGCGGCATCGGCTGAGGATGCAGAATGCCGTCGATACGATAACGAATAGAAAGCCCGGCGGCTTGCGATTCGATATGCACGTCGCTCGCGCGCGACTCGATGGCTTCGAGCAAAATTTCGTTGACCAATCGAACGACCGAGGCCTCTTGGGCCATCTCGGACAGTTCCGAGCCGTCGGTTTCGATTTCGTCGAGCAACTGCACGCGATCGTCGGCGGCGAGCAAACCCGAGACCGTCTCACTGCCGACGCCCAACCGCGACTTGACGAGTTTCGAAATCTCCTCGCGGCTGGCCAGCACCGGAATGACTGACAAACCGGTTGCCGCGCCCAATTCATCCAACGGGTACAAATCGAACGGATCGCTCGTGGCGACAATCAGGCTGCCATTTTCTCGTCGGACGGGAAACAGCGTGTGTCGGTGCAACAGCCGTTGTGGAAACAGGCTAAGCAGCGAGTCGTCGACCGCAGTCTCGGCCAAGTCGATGTAATCGAGGCCCATCTCATCGCCAATGGCGCGCAGCGCCTGCTCCTCGCTGAGCAGCCCCAGATCGACAGCCACCTGATCCAAGCGCGCGCCGTTGGTTTGGGCAGCGCGCGCTTGGAGCATTTGGCGGTCGTTCAGCAGACCGCGTCGCAGCAGTATATCTCCGGCTTCCATCAACGTATCTTTTTGCGGCGGGGCGTGGGGAGGGAGTGGGGTCTTCGAACGGCTAAGGCACGTCGAGCGGCTAAAGCACTCAACCCCCGGCTTCGCCGGGGACCAAGTATAATTGCAATCGGGGGGTCAGCTTCGACTTAGCGATCAGCCCACGGCTTTGCGGGGGCTGGGATTGTCACATTCGGCAATGGGATAAATAGCACATACTCTTAGGATAAGCGTTCGGTCGAGTTTATTCCAGCTTTTCATCGCAATTGACGGTTTAACGAGTTGAACTTACCAGCACCGAGCGGGGGCGTTCGGGGTCGATGAGATATAGGGCTGGGGGCTTGGGGCTGGAGGGTTAGGACTGGAGGCTGGAGGTTTGGGACTGGAGGCTGGAGGCAGTGGTTTGACGCTGTCATCTGCTCGCCCCTGATTTACTACCCCAACGGGGTTTCATCTCCTAGCCCAGGGTCGCGTAGGGCACCCTGGGCAACGGACTGGAACTTGAGGCTGAAACCAACCCATCGATGACTAAAGGCTAGAGGCTGTAATATCCAGCCTCTAGCCTCCAAGTCTCAAGCCTCACATCAATCGAGGCTTCAGTTTGATAATTGCGCAGTAAGCGCGGCCAACCAGTACCTCACGCATCGGAATTTTTCTTTTCGCCGCGAGCACGACGTTTTCCCTCGCCGCCTTTGTCACCTTCGCTGCCTTTAGCGCCCTCGCCGCGTTGACGACCGAACTGCGCGCGATCCAGTTCGAACTTCTTGCCCTTCAGTTCTTCGAGCTTGGCCTTCTGCTCGGAAGTCAACACCGCGGTGATTTTCTCTTGGCTCTCTTTACGCAAGGCCTCGATTTTTTCGCGGGCGGCAGCACGATCGGTATCACCGCCGCCAAAAGCAGCGCGCATCGCGGTTTGTTGGGCTTCGGCCAGCTTTTTCAGTTCAGCTTGCTGTTCGTCGGTCAGCTTGAGCGCTGCGATTACGTCTTTATTGGACAAGGCCCGGGTGCCTTGCATTTGAACGGCGATTTCCTTCAGGCGCTTCTTTTGGTGATCGAGCAGAACCTCGTCGACTTTCTTTTGGAATTCGGCACCACGCTCTTCCATTTTGGTGCGTAGCTCGGTCATTTTCTTTTCACGCTCTTCCTGCGACAAATCGCGCAACCCCGAAAACATGTCTCGCATGCCGGTACGAGCTTCATCGGCAACTTTCTTGAGTTTCTCTTTTTGGTCGTCGACCAGCTCGAGTTCTTTTTGCACTTGTTCGGAATTGAGCAATTGCAGGACGTCGCCACCTCCTTGGCCGCCGGCGCCGCCTCCAAAGTTACCGCCGCCCGGTCGTTGGGCCAGGGCCGAACTCCCCGAGGCGATCAACAACGCGACGGCGAACGAAAGCATCGCCAGATTTTTGTACAGGCTCAGACGCATGTGCGAACTCCTAAAAAAGCACCTTGGAACTGCTTCGAAATTGGCCGCTTGTTCCGACAAGGTTCGGCCTTAAGAGTTGAAACCCCGTGGTTGGAAAGAAGTTTCGCCGGAGTTCGGCGGATTACCGAATCGTCGGATTGTCGGACCTAGTCCACGGGCTGTTAAAATTCCAACCGGCCCCCGGCGAAGCCGGGAACTGAAGGATTTGCGGCATATCAGGGCCAAAAACATCCCGACCAATTTTCGGGACGCTCACAAGGCCCGGGAATAATCGTCTGTGACTTCGATACCCGGCGGCGTGAGCGGTGTTTTAACTCTAATTGACGTAATTGAGGATATAATGACCGTCTGCGCCTTTACGGCGGTCGATTCGACGCAATTTATTCGGAAAATTCAACAAAATGAACCTAACAAATACCTGGCTAGTCGGGGCATTGAGTTCGGTCACCCTCATACTGACGGCGACCGCGACCGTGTCGGCTCAAGATGAGCGATCTCGATTTCGATCGCGCGAAGGACGCGGTAGTTTTGAGCGAGGGGAATCCGAG
>JAYTAU010000100.1:0-5206 GCA_043737375.1 Planctomycetia bacterium | reverse complement strand
AGAGAGACGGTACTCATCGGCGCTTTTGCTGCCCAGCGGCAGCACGCTGAGAGTTTTCACTTCGGAAACCGCGAGTTGATCGGGACGATAGGCATTGCGAATGACCGTGGGCGGGGCTTTATACTCCCCAGGCAGATAACCATGAATATCGAAACTGATCGTCCCCGGATGTAAGCGACTGCCGACATAGAAGGTGATCATGCCGGCCCCTTGTTCGAAGCGTTCGAAGCCGCCGGTGATCGAGCTTTCGACCACGGTCACGCCACTGGGCAAAGGCTCGGTGACGACCAGGTATTCGAGTTGGTCATCCGTAGAATTCGCCGGCAAGTTCGCGCGATTGATGTACAGTTCCACACGACCGCGCTTGCCGACCGGCAATTGCTTGAGCGTGTTGCGAAACGATGTGAAGCTGCCTTGCAAGACATCGAATCCGCGCGGAATTTCCAGTCCGTCGAGTTCCAACGGCGCCGGCTCGTGAAAGCGACGAACGGTCCAGTTCTTGGTGGTGTTCGCCAGTTTGTCGGCGGCCACGAACCCACCCAACACGGCCTGATAAGTGTACTGTCCACGACCGGTCAGTTGAAAATTGATCCGCTGCTTGCCTTCCTTCAGCAATCGCGCGGGCACCTCGACCGTTTGCGTGTCGCTGTCTTTGGTGATGTCGAGCACCGCGGCTTGAAAGTCATTCACAAACACCGTGAGCTTGTAGTGTTCACTTTCGAACTTGGTTTTGGCATACCAGGCCGTAACGGCCATGGCCGCGGGCCCGGTCGCTTTTTCCGGCGACCAGCGATGGCCGTTGCGATTGGCCATCAGCCAATCGATTTGCTCTTTGGTTTTGACGGAATCGGTAGCTGCTCCTTGAAGTCCCAGGGCGTAGAGCGCCCGCAGTTCGGTGGAGGAACTGTTCCACGGCAACGATCCCAATGCAGTGACACGGCGGATCGGAATGTTCGTCAGATCGCGCCGGCCGAGTTCCTCGACCAATTCCTTGGCGACCGCTTTGCGATCCATATCGACAAACGCCAAGGCCAAATGCGCCAAAGCCGCGGTGCTGAGCGAAGGCTTGTTACGATGCAGCCGGTTGGCCAGCGTGAAATCCCCTTGCCCGACGGTCGCCAGCGCGTGCAATAGAATGGCTTTGCTCTCGAAATCGGTTTCGCCGGTCGCGGCGATCTGGCTTTGCAAATAAGTTTTGGCTTTTTCGAAACGATCATCAGCGATTTTGTAGCCGGCTTTCTTCGCTAGCGACAAGGCCCAGACCACGCGGGCCGAGGTGAAGCGATGACTGCCTGCACTTTGGCCGGTCGAGTGTCCAGTCCAGGTCCAGCCGCCGTCTTCTTGCTGCGACGAGATGATTTGACTGAGCGCCGAACGGACCCGAGCATCGAGCGCTTGCGACTGCGGAGTGTTGGCGTCGCGCGTGGTACCCAATAATTTTTGCAATGAGACGGCGGCCATCAGATCGCTGGTGGAGACATCCAAACTGGAAGCCACGGCCAGAGCATCCAACTGACAAGCCGGCGCGGGACCGAGCACGATATCCAACAGGCTGCGCCCAATCGTCGGTCCAATGATGATCTGCAGATTGGGCGAACCGAGCGACATTTCCTTCGGACCCTCGATCCAAGCAGTCATATCGCTACCGGCCGTGCCGCCGGCGGTCGCATAAACCGGTACTCCGTAAGGACGGACAGGCACGACGCGGCGGATCGTGTCTTTGGCTTCCGCCGTTTTATCGTCCGCGACTTTATTATCGCTGGTCGTAACTGTGAGTTCGAACGCGGCATATTCGGCCGACGTACTGGCCGCTCCGGCGAGATTTTTGTCTTTCTTGGTTACCTCTTTTTTGGCGTCGTCTTGCTTTGCCGGATCTTGCTTGGCATCTGCTTTTTTACCGGCCTCATCAACCGTCGGACGGCGGACAGGAACCTTGAACGACAGCTCGTTGATCCCCTTCTCGGTAACATTGATCGTCTTCTTTTCCTCGACCGTTTTGCCGCCGACAATCGTTTTTAACGAAACCAGAATACTGCCGCGATCAATCAAGTCATTATGGACCGAGACCATGATCTCGGCATCGTCACCATCGACAAAGGCGCTAGGCAATTTGAGCTCGCCGAACAGGTCTTTTTTGGCGACGATTTCGGCTTCGGCCTCGCCGGCCAACGAATCGATCGTCATACCCTTGGCGTTGATCTTCCAGGCGGTCGATTGCTCGGGCACGGTGATCGTCAGCTTGGCTTCGCCGGCTTTGTCGGTGATCACACTTGGGTTCCAATAGCCGGTTTCTTGCGGGCCGGAATTGGCGACCAGTATCGAACCGGTCTTGGCCAATTCGGCGGCGAAGCGGCTAACTTCGGCGGCATCGAGAGTGTCGCCGAAGCTATTGCGGAAGTTGAAGTTATTCTGCTCGCCGTTGGTCGGATTGAAGCAGACCAGGTCCTTCATCCCCATGTTCCAAGTGTTATTGATGTTCAGACTGTTCGATTCGGTGAATTGTCGGCCATTGGTCAGGTCGTTATTCCGAAGCGACAAACCCTGTAATTGCGAGTCGTAGAATTCGGCGGATTGAGAAGCCAGGTCGTAAGCGACCCCATCGACGCTATTTTCCTCTAATAATTTGCCTGCTTGAGCCAGTTGCTCATTGTCGCTGAGACCATTGCGCGAGAGCTTGCTGAGTTCCAGCGAACGATTGACAACTTGTGCGCCGGCTTGCCATGGCGCAGATTCCCGGTTGCCGGAATTGTTTTGAACATACTTAGATCGTCGTGAAGCGAGATCATTCCACATTGTCGAATTCACCGTACCGGCGATCACCGGCATCGAGCCGTCGCTGTATCCTTGTTCAACCCCACGACCGGGACCAGCGACTCCCTGACCGGTAGCCGTAAACATCTGGGCATACCGATGGTTCGCTCGGCCATACTCGAATTGAATACCTGCGGCCTGACGCTGTAATTTTTCGAACTCCTCTCCTTGAACGACAATTCGCGGATCAACGCCGCTGACGTGCGAACCAGCCATCGCCAGTTGCAGTAATCCTTCCCGGCTGTCATGCAACTCTTGGCTCTGTGTAACTTGCAGCGTCAGGTTCGTATCGAATGCAGCCAAACTATCCGCGGGAAGGGGCAGGTCGCCGGGCTCGCCCGGAGGTGTGAACATGGCTGCGGCGCCAAACGGATCGGTCACGGCCAGACGGGCCGATTCCTCGGCCGCGATCTCGACGCGTTGGGCCTCGGCCAGCAGTTGCTTATCGATCGAACGTGTTGCAGGGCGATAGGCGAATGTCACACTGGACGCGGTGCGAATCGCGATTTGTCGCAAGCCGCCGCGAAAAAAGTCGTCGATCTTGCCGACATTGCTGCCGAACATCGAGAGCAGCGATTGTTCGACCATGCCGACGCTGATTTCGGCCACTACGGCCTTGCCTTGCGGATCGGTGGCCTTGATGACCAGTTCGAGTTCTTCGCCGGGACGGATGGCACCCTTCGCTCCGGCCTTGCGTTTGGTTTCCAACGTCAGCCGCAGATCGCGGGCGACCGTGAAATAGCTCGACGCGGCGTGCAATCGCACGACCGGTTTCTTAGCGGCTGCGCGCTTGGCGGCATCCAGTTTTGCGGCATCCTGCTCATCGATTTTGACCGCGCGGGCATCGGTCATCACGACGATCGACAGCTCGAAGTTCGGCGCCAGTTTGCCTGACATCGGTAAGTCGAGTTTGTTCGTGCCGGTTTTCAGTTCGACCAACTTGTAATCCAAAACCTTGGCACCTTGAAACGTGACCAACGCCAAGGCCGGCGCTTCGCGCCAATGAACTTGCACGGAAGCCGTATCGCCGACTTTGAACGAGTGTTTGTCGGCTAATACTCGCAGGCGAACTTGATCCTCGTCGTCGGAGATCTGCACGCTGTGTTGGCCGATAATCGGGTTTTCGAAGCGATCCGTCCCTTCAGCCCGTACGATGTAGGTGGCCCCTTCAGCAAGCTTGATGGTTTTGCGTGCGACGCCTTCTTTGTCATCGGTAGTCAACGGATGCGACTCGACTTCACGTTCGCCGATTTTGCCCTCGACGACGGTTTGTTCGAGTACCTTGAGCGTGATTTTTTGCGCGGACGGTTTGCCCTCGGCATCGCGGGCTTTGACCTCGACTTCGAACGATTCGCCGGCGACAAACACCGGTCGCACGGTCGATAACGACAACGTGTAACCTTGCGTGGCCAGGAAAAAGTTTTGCGAGATATTCAGCCCCCGTTCGGGCAAGGAAACCGTGAGCGGCAGAACTTGCGTCTCGCGGAAGTCGCGCGTTGGAAGTTTGAAGCTGACTTCGCCCTTGGCGTCGGTTTTGGCGGTGTGCATTCGGCCGTTGGCCAGACGGTATTGAATCTCTCGGTTGGCCAGCGGAGCGCCGTAGTAGAATTTGGCCGTGATCTTGCCGGCGATTTCTTCCCCGCGGTAATACACCTTGCGATCGGTATCGACCGCTAGGCGGATCGGCTCCAAACGATACTCGTGAACCGTGAACGAACCTTCGTGCCCCTTATTGTCGATATCGCGAACCGAAATTCGGTAGGTGCCGGCCGGACTGGTGGTCGGCAGCGCAAACATGCTGCGAAAGCTGCCATGCTCGGAGAGAGTGATATCTTCTTGCCAGATCGAGCGGTTTCGGGTGTCGAAAATTTCGACCGTGTATTTTTTGTCCTGATCAATCACGAAGTTGTCGTCAGCCGCGCGACGCATCACCCCACGCACGTGAACCAATTGTCCGGCGCGATAGGCCGGTCGGTCGGTATAAATATAACCTCGGTCGGCCAGCCCTTGGGCCACACCGACGCCCGACAGACTGACCATGTTCGAGGCCACGCTGTTATCGGCGACGGCAAACACGCGCACATCGCCGGCCAGTTTCAACTCCTTGTACGAGGCCTTGAACACGCCGTCATCGCCGGTGATCGCTTCGGCGTAGACTTGCTGTCCGTTCGAGATCAACAGCCGCGCCTTGGGCCAAGGCTTGCCGGCGACCATGTTCTCGGCAAACACAAATACCTCGTCGCGCGAGCTTTTGACGACGATGTCCAGATCGCTCTGCAGCAGCAGCGTCGTGGCTTCTAGCGTTTTGCTGCTGACCGTGACGGCAATCGCGCCCGAGGTCGGCGATTTGCCTGCTAAGTTCTTCGGAAGCGGAACTTCGATTTCGCTTTCCAGT
>JAYTAU010000099.1:0-5216 GCA_043737375.1 Planctomycetia bacterium | reverse complement strand
GCAAAGCCGTAATACTTCTTCGTGGTTGTGGTCCATTGGTCGCGCTTCATGCCCTCGCCGACATAGTCGACGAATTTGCGCTTGCCGCCTTGATCGATCATGAATCGAGCCAATGAATAGCCTTGCGCATACAGCGGCAACACATCGGCCGGGTACTCGCGCATGGCAAACATTTGGCTGAATGCGATGCCGCGATTGGTGCGCAAAAAGCTGATCAACAGATTTTGTTGTTTGGTCTTTTCGCTGGTGTGTTCGACCGTGGTGCAGGCCCCTTCGTCGGCCCAACGGGGCAGCGGCCGGCGAAAATGCGTGGCGAAAATCGTGTGAGTCACTTCGTGCGGCAGAACCGAATCGAGTACGCGAACTTCGGAGCCTTGAACCCGCATTTTCCAGCCGTACACTTCACCGCGATCGAACAGAAAGCTGGTTTCGCCTCCCGCGCCTAAATGAGGTGCCACTTCGGCTTTGATCGGGCAGGGTTGCGCCCAATCGGGCAGTGCCGCGCCGAGCCATTCGATGGCTAGCTGTTTGCGATATTTTTCGGCGGCGATGCCGATGCGCTCGGCCATGGCCGAAGTCGGCGCGTCGATGACGAAGTTGGGGGTCTTGTACCCGGCACCGAACGAAGCGAGTAAGGTCGTCAGTAAGACGAGGCGACAAATGCGAGCTTCCATGCTCTTCCTCCGCATAAAATAAGGTAGGAAACGGAAGTGACCGCGAATCCATGCGGCCATAGGGTTCTGGCCCGAAAGCAAACGTTAGACCAAGCTGCTCAATCCTTCGACTCGGCCGCGGCACTGGTGCCGCAAGGTTAGTATTCGTCGCGAATTCACGGCTCTGATTCGTCGGAAGTCAGCCGTCGATTCAAAGTGCCAGGATCCGAACGGTTTGTAAACTTTGCAAAGTCTAATCGAGATTTCCAAACCGGGAAAGGTTGGAATTCCCAGTTTGCGGATGGCCGTGAGCTAGCAGAAGCGTTGCCGCGGCGTCGATGTTACAAAGCAGAAACTAATGCGTTACCACAACACAACTGTAAAGCCGCGACCATCGGTCGCGCCCGGAGCCGCCAACACACGCCAAAACGCGACCACTGGTCGCGGCTTTACAAACGATTATCCGATGGGCTTTACGCATCAGCAGTGAGCAGCGACAACAACTTGACGTTGCCCGCCGGAAATTCATACTGCGCAAGTTCATTGCGCGGAATCCAACGAAATGGCAGCAGCGGCATCTGCTCGCCGTTGACGGGACGACAGCGAAAGAAATGCAGATGCAACGCTCCGTGCTCGTACGCGTGCACGCAATCCAGATACGGCTCAATGACTTCGACATCGAGCCCGGTTTCTTCGAGACACTCGCGCCGCGCAGCTTCGGCCGGTGTTTCATCCGATTGCATTTTGCCGCCGGGAAATTCATACAGACCGGCAAGCGGTACGCTTGCAGGCCGCTGGCCGACAAGAAAGCGATCGGCGTGTTCGACCACGGCAATGGCAATGCGAAGCGGCGATTCGCGATCGTGCTTCATGTCTCACTCCGCACTCCCCATTTGCTTCTCACTTCCCCACCTTGATCTTATCCAGCATTCGCCCCGGTGATCCCATCACGTGATAACCGGCGTCGACGTGCAAAATTTCGCCAGTGATTCCATCGGACATGTCCGACAGCAGAAACATGCCCGTGCGACCGACTTCTTCGTGCGTGATGTTGCGTTGCAGCGGAGCCATCTGCTCGTACAAGCCCAGCATGTCGTCGACGCCGGCCCCCTTGCCCGCCAGAGTTCGCAATGGCCCGGCACTCAGCGCGTTGACGCGAACGCCCTTCGGTCCCAGGTCGTACGCCAGATACTTCATCGACGAATCGAGCGCCGCTTTGCAGATGCCCATCACGTTGTAGCCGGGCACCGGTCGTTCGCCGCCGTAATAGGTCATCGTGAGAATCGCCGAGCGCGGCGACATGGCATCTTTCACGGCGCGGGCAACGGCGATCAAACTATACGCGCTAATTTCCATCGCCATTTTGAAGCCTTCGCGACTGGTCTCGATCGTGTCGCGTCGCAAATCTTCCAGCGACGCATGCGCGATCGAATGCAGCACAAAGTCCAGCGTGCCGAATTCCTTGACCGCATGTTCGACGACCGCCCGAATCGCGTCGTCGTTGTTCACATCCATCGGCAGCAAAAATTTTGCGTTGGGCTCTTTGTCGGTCAACATCGCCACGCGGCGGCGATTCCGTTGCCGCTCATCGTCCGCGCGATCCGGCAAATGCGAAAAACCGCATTGTCCCCCTTCAGCAAGAATGCACTGAGCGATCGCCCAAGCAATGGAATGGTCATTCGCCACGCCGAGGATCAGACCTTTTTTTCCGTCAAACAAACCCATGCATGTGTCCTTATGCTGATTCTAAAAGCAGGGTGCAAAAGCCCACTTTAGCAAACCTTGTGATTAATCGATTTTGTTTCTAACGGGGTACTATAGTGGGACACGCGTGCTAAAAAAACCCGTGAATCCCTCGACGTCCGTCGATCGGATGCGGTCTCCCCAATGCTCGGCATTCTCGGCGGTCCAATCGGCCAAGCTCGTCCGCGGACTTTTACTTTTGGCCAATCGCTCCACGCTGTCCGACACGACAATCGTCAACTCGACTCGGCCGATTGGTACATCATCGGGCAGTTTAATGACAACTTCATGGTTGTCGGAGACCGTCGTTCGAAAACGCAGCGCAATCATCGTTTATTCCTCAGCCAGCGATTGGCCAACAGAGAGTTCAGACTAGCCGCAACAAAATATTGTGGTGCAAGCCGGCTCCGCCGTGGTGCAAATAGGATACAGTATATGTGCTCTATTTGATACTGCGGCCCCTTCAAGATCGACCGAATGATTCAACCGCACACCCACGAGCTCGATCGTCTACGAACTCACGGCAATTTAGCCGCGCCGTTGCTGGAATTGTTGTGGAAGTCGTGCCGGCGCGATGACTTGGCAGAACTGATTCGCGAGTCGCTGTCGTTGGTGTTGCCGACGCTATCAGCCGACTATGTGGCGCTGGTCCGTAGCGATCGTGGTGCCTGGCCGGTCGATGCCGAAGCCGGCGCACGTCGCAATCCGCCGTCCGATCTGCTCTCCGAAGTCTTAGATCGTGAACAACCCGTGCATCAGGGCGAATGGATTGCCGCGCCGCTTATCCCACGCGCATCGACCGTCGAAATTCTTGTGGCGCACCTGTCGAGTCCGCGACAAAATAACCAACGTCCGGCAAACGCCGACACGCCGCTCCAACTTCTAGACGCCATCGCCGCCGCGCTGGCAGCCGGTCTTGGCTCGGCACGCGAACGCTTAAAGCAGCGCCGCCGAGTCGATCAACTCGAAGCGATTCTGAGCCTTGCCGGTCAGTGGAATCAGACGCACCAAATGGAGCCGCTGCTGGTGCAGATGGCTGAAGCCGCCACGCGACTGCTGCAGGCCGATCGCGCCAGCATCTTCTTATGGGATCGACCGAATCACACCTTGGTCGGACGACCCGCCTTGGGCGTCTCGGGCGGTGAGTTACGCATCCCCGACAACGCCGGTGTCGTCGGTCAGGTGGTACAAGAAGGTCGACCACGCCGTGTGAATGCCGCCGATCGCGCCGAGCAAGACCAGATCAATCGTCAAATCGATAGCAAACTGAAATACCAAACACGTTCGCTACTGTGTGTCCCGCTGAAAACCAGCACGGGCGAAATGCTCGGCGCGTTCGAGCTCATCAACAAGCTTCACGGCGACTTCAATGAAGACGACGAACTGGCGCTCATCGAGCTGGCCGGTCACGCCGCCACGGCGCTGGCCAATACGCAGCAGATCGAAGAGCTGATCACCACGCATCGACAGATCGTCGATCAGGCCGCCGACGACGTGCGATTGATCGGTCATAGCGCCTCGATCAAAGCCTTACACTCGACTATTCGCCGCGTGGCAGCCACCGACCTGGCCGTATTGATCCTGGGCGAAAACGGTACCGGCAAAGAAGTCGTCAGCCAGTCGATTCATTATCTTAGCGCGCGGCGCAACAAACCGGTGATCGCGGTCAATTGCGCTGCCATCGCCGAAACGTTGCTGGAAAGCGAACTTTTCGGCCATGAGAAAGGGGCGTTCACCGACGCGCACGAAGCCCGGCCCGGCAAGTTCGAACTAGCCAACGGCGGCACGTTGTTTCTCGACGAAATTGGCGATCTCAGCCGCGGCGGCCAAGCCAAACTGCTGCGCGTGCTGGAAGAAAAAATCGTCGTGCGCGTCGGCGGCTCAAAGCCCATTCATACCGACGCGCGCGTGATTGCCGCCACGAATCAGAACTTGGCCGACATGGTGCGGGCGAAAAAGTTTCGCGAGGATTTGTACTTTCGGTTGAACGTCGTGACGATGGAGCTGCCTCCGCTGCGCGACCGGGGTGACGACGTGATGCTGCTAGCAGAACATTTTCTGATCGACTTTTCGAAGAAAGCTCGCCGCCGCGCACCGAAGTTCACGGCCGCGGCCCGCAAGCGGCTCGAGCAGCATCGCTGGCCCGGCAACGTCCGCGAGCTGCGCAACTTGATGGAGCGGCTGGCGTACTTGACGACTGAAGACAAGATCGAAGCCGAGGATCTGGCGTTCATTCTTTCGCCCAGCCCCGACGGCGCGTCGCTGTTGATCTGCGATCATCCGCTGACCGAAGCGACCGGACGATTCCAGACCGAGTACATCAAAAAGGCAATCGAGCGCACCCGCGGCAACATGACCGACGCCGCCGGGCTGTTGGGTTTGCATCGCTCGAACCTGTATCGCAAGATGCGGCAGTTGGGGATGAATGTGGTTGAAGAAGAGTGACGGGTGGCGCGTGGTTGATGGTGAGTGTGGCGTCGACAGTGGCGTGGTCCGAATACAGAGCCCCGGCGTCCCCGCCGGGGGACTTAAAAACGGCACGAGAGCAAATAAGCCGAATAACGAGCAGCAGAGTTCGCCCCGGCCTTTTTAAAAACGTGAGTTATTTTGACGCTGCGATATTTCGACAAATTCCGCTATTCGCGATTTCGCTCTTTCTTGCTTTCGCGATTCGATCAAGCAGTTCGACGGTCGGCTGCGTTCAATCGCGAAACAGCAAAAGTGCGAAAGTGCAAAAACACAACGATTCGTAATGCTCCGTGATTTACGCAGCGCCGTGAACGAACGAGCAATGCAGATTCTGCGCGCGATATCTGCCAC
>JAYTAU010000098.1:0-12679 GCA_043737375.1 Planctomycetia bacterium | reverse complement strand
TCAGTTTCCTCCTGTGATATTTTTACTCAAGTTTCTTAGCTGCTTGAGGAGAGAAATGCGTCAAAATTTTTTCGCGCTCGGCGGATTCGAAATCGATTGATTCACTCGCCGGCGCTTCGAGCTTGTAGGGGGTGTGCCACGCTTTCTGCCGTCGCCAGGCGCGCTTCGCGCGCGTCGAGTTCGGCCACGATTTTGTAAATCAGCTTGTCGAGGTTCTCGCCTGTCACCGCGCTGATCAACAGCGGCTCGCGACCCAGGGCATCTCGCAATTCGTCGCGCACGTCCGCCGCGCCGGGCAGTTCTGCCTTGGTCACCACGACGATCTCGGGCCGCTGACCCAGCTCGACCGCGTACTGTTCCAACTCGTGACGAATGGTGTGATAGTTGGTCAACGGGTCGCTCTCGTCGCTGGGCATCGGCTCGACCAAGTGCACCAAAATTCCAGCCCGTTCAATGTGTCGTAGGAACTCATGCCCCAGGCCTACGCCGGTATGCGCGCCTTCGATCAGTCCCGGCAGATCGGCCATGACGAACGAACGATCCGGCGAGATCGACACCAGGCCGAGGTTCGGGTACTTGGTCGTGAAGGGATACGCGGCGATTTCGGGCCGAGCGCGCGACAGACGGCTAAGCAGCGTGCTTTTGCCGGCGTTGGGCTTGCCGACCAAACCCACATCGGCGATGACTTTGAGTTCGAGAATCAGCAGCCGTTGCTGGCCTTCGCCCGCCGGACCGGTTTCTCGCGGGGCGCGATTGGTCGACGATTTGAAGTGTGCGTTGCCTTTACCGCCGCGCCCTCCGCGGGCTGCTACAACCCGGTCATCGATTGTCGCCAGATCCTTCAGCACCAGTCCCGACTCGGCGTCCATGACCACGGTGCCGGGCGGAACGTGCAGCACAAGATCCTCGGCACTGCGACCATGCCGATCGTCGCCTTGGCCGGGGCCGCCGTGCTGGGCGCGCCAATGTTTACGCGAGGCAAGTTCGGCGAGACTATCGACGCCTGCTTTGGCGATGAAAATGATACTGCCGCCGTCGCCGCCGTCGCCCCCTTCCGGCCCGCCGCGCGGAATGAACTTCTCTCGCCGGAAGCTGACGCAACCGCGACCGCCGTTACCGGCAGCAACATTGATTTTGACGCGATCGACGAACATGACTAGAGGGGTCGGGGATCAGGGGCTAGGGGTGAGCGAAGAACAACGAACGGTTGCGATGCGCTTTGCGGTTTAGCTTGGCCAAACGGGAATGGAGAGATGGGACTTAACGCGCTGAACTCATTCTACAGCGTGCTTGTCACACGATTCCACGAAAAAAGGGATGATCCGGAGGGACCATCCCTTGGTAAAACAATTCAACGGCTTTTCGATCCTGGTCGAAGCAAACCGAAATGAGATTTTGATCGCTGGTCCCCCGGCAAAGCCGGGGGCTGAAGCTATTAGCTCGCTTGCGCCAACACGTTGATGCGGCGACCTTCGCGATCGAACTCGACTAGGCCGTCGATCAGCGCGAATAGCGTATAGTCCTTGCCTTGACCGACACCGCGGCCAGGGTGGAACTTGTTGCCGACTTGACGGATCAGAATGTTGCCAGCGAAAACGCGTTCGCCGGCGTACTTTTTCACGCCGCGTTTTTGTGCTTGCGAATCGCGACCGTTGCGACTCGAGCCTTGACCTTTCTTATGTGCCATGACCCAAACTCCCGATAATTGTCTGTAACTCGATATTGGCACGCAGCGCCGCCGGAACGCCACAGCAGCGCGTTCCCTACGGTACCCGCGCATCACTCTGCAATGCCGAATCACCGAATTTATCGGAACAGCCACTGATAGTCAATCTGTCCGCGAATGCCTAGTTCAGGTGGCACCCCGAAATATACTTCTTGCTCGGCCTCGTCTAAGACATCGCTGGGCCGCCAAAAATTGAGCTGCAGCATTTTTTGCCGATAAAGACGGCCCGTGCCCGGGGTGTCGCCATATTTGTAGGCCCCTGGCGGATCGACAAATTTGTAAGCGTTGGATAGCCCAGACACAAAGATCGAAAAGTAGTCAGTTCGTGGATCGACCTGGCCGCCGTGGTCCAGCCCGACTTCCCACATCGCCACGCCCCAAACGCTATTGTCTTGCGTTGGCGTACTCAGCGGGATCGGCTTCGCTGCCATCTCAATGCTGTTGAGGAACGTCCGCTTGGGGTCTTCCCGCAGCCGAATCGGCTCCATCGCCACGGGAATGATCTGATCTAAGCTCGATTTCTGCAGTTCCGGGCTGAACAGCGTGAATTGCGGCGAGAACGTCACCGGCATCTCGTTGACCCGTTTGATTTCGTACAGGGTGTCGCCCGATTCCTGCGGCTTGGGCTCGGGATGTAGGTGTCCGCCGTTATTTTTAACGCGATATATCATGTACCAGACCATCGTCCGCTGCATTTTTCCACCAACAGCCGGCATATCGACCGCGATCATGCGGATGGGCTTGAAAGTTAGTTCCAGGTTCCAAACATCGCGGCGAAAGGCGGTTCCGGTGGCCCGATCTTTCAACGTGCGTGTTTTGGCGACGGTTTGGGGCGTCCAATCGATGTTGGGAATCGCCAGCACCTCGGTCATGTTGTGGTAGCTGAAGGTCTCGCTAGGATCGAATTGGGCGGGAATGGTAGTTTCAATGCCAGGTACGAGCCGCCGATAGCCGGTAGGAGCTGCAAGTCTTGGCCGGGTCGTGGTTTGCGCCGCGCCGTCTGAGTTACCGGGCGGGGTCGTTTCCGGTTCTGCGGCGGGCTGAGCCAATGCAATTGACGAGTAAATTCCGGCAAATAGTAGCGTCAGCAGCGAAAACGCGAATTTTAGCTGCGTTTTAGGCGACAGAACCGCGCGCGCTCTCGCAATAAAATGCCGACGAATCGGGGCACAAACAGCAAACAACATGGCCAGAGCCCTAATGAATTGGCGAAGTGCAAGGAGACGAGTATCGAGATTCAGACGTGAATACGACCATGTTAGTATAGGTAGACTTCGTTAGGCGGGTCAAGTTTGGACATCATACGCGACGAATTGGCTTGGAAACGAGCTTTCTATGCGGCTACCCGGATCGTATAGTAATGATGGCGACGAAATATGGAGAACGATTCCGGATGAACCAGACACCAACGTACAAAAACCCTCCTGTCGTGGAGTTTGTGCTAGGTGTGCAGTTTTCTCCTCTGTCGAAACTTCGCGCAGGTCACTTCGGGCTGCTTTGGAGGGAACTGGGAGCCGATTGGGGCGAGCCAGAAGATGAACCGCCGATTCCCACCCAGCTAGAAAGATTCGAGCGGCCCATCTGGAGCCAGCGAGGCACCCCCCAGTTTCGGATTAGCACGGCCGCTTCGCTGGGGCGTCTGGTCCTGAACAATCGTCAGAAGGGTCAGTTGATTCAGGTGCAGTCTACGCGTTTCCACCTTAACTGGCGCGAGACGCGCGATTTGAAACCAAGTTATAAAAAACTCGTCGGGGAATTTGAGGAAATGTTCGAGCGGTTTCGAGCATTCACCGTAATTCATAATCTGGGTGAGTTGATCCCCAATCAATGGGAACTAACGTATATTGACGCTTATCCGCAAGGGGAGTATTGGCAGACACCGGCCGATTGGTCGACATTTTTACCGGGCTTGTTCGGCACGCTTTTTTCGTCGAACGGACTTGCACTGGAACACCGCGCAGCGGAATGGAGTTATGAAATTGAGCCAAAGCGGGGGCGACTGCATATTGCAGCCCGTCCCGGAAGGTGGCGAAATGGTCCTGTCGATTCGCTACTAGTTGATACCACCGCGCGAGGCCCGATCGGCAAATCAGGTGTTTCAAATCTTCGCGAAGGATTAGATTTAGGCCATGACGTTGCCGTGCGAAGCTTTTTAGAGATGACATCACCTGCGGTCAAGCAACAGTGGGAGGAACTAGCATGAGTCCCGTGTTGGAGAAGGCTCGCGGAGCTACCGCTTTTTCACGAGATGATTGGTATCCCAATCAAGAAGTCCACATAAATGGCGTCTATTTTGTCAATCAATCGTCGTCGTCGGATGAAGCGGTATGGAGTGAACGAATCGCGGATCTGCTAACAATTCAAGCACTGAACGATGATTGGGATGGAGATGGATCGGTCGCGCCCGAAAAGGCAGTTGTAGACGGTGCGATCAGGTTGGCGGAAATCCTACAACGACAGACCGAGGAACCACCAGATCGGATCGTCGCCGGCGTCAACGGTACAATTTTCTTCGAATGGCATATATCGATCGGCTATCGTGAAATTGAAGTTCTTTCGCCAACGACCGCGGAAGATCGTTACTTGCCTCAGGATTCGAGGGAGACAATCGTTACTGCGATCGGCTGGTAACAAGTACCTCTTGTGGTCGAGACCGATCCTGGTCCTACGTTTGTCCGATGAAGTCCGAGACCGATCCCATTACGGAAGACGAGTGGCTGCTTCGACGCGTGCATAGTGACCGATTCAAGAGCAACCGTGTCCCAACCATTTCGCCGTCAGCTTTCGAGCCAAGAATCAAGGGGCACGACCCAGACGTGGACGGGATCAGCCTCTACCGAGAGGCTTGCCTAGGTTCGGCCAACGAATTGCTCGCCTCGATGAACGAAGACAAGCGTCGTGAACAGGCCGTTGTTCGCATTGGTGTGAGATTTCTTCATCAACTCGGGTTGACTGTTACCATTAAACCCGATCTGCATGTTAAGGGTCACGTCGTAATCCCCGAGCTTAATAGTGTCGAGTATGCCGCTTCAAAATCTAGGTTCACTGCAATTTTTCACGGTTTAGCGGTCGAAGCGAGCCGGGATGAAAACATTGCAATCCAGCCGTCGGCTTAATGTAATTCACAACCTTACACTAACTATCGAGGTTTCCAATGGGGAAAGTGACTAGATACTCTTACCAAATGCAAAGCGTCAGTGACAGGGTACCGTTCCTCGATACCTTCAGTCGCTTTCACGTCGGAATACGATTAATGTTACTCACCCTACTTGCGTTGACTGACGTCATAGGCAACATCGCAATGGCTGCCGACAAGGAGAATGCCGTGTCGAACGCCGATGCGTCCAAGACCAACGCGGCTGCGAGCGATACCCACACCCCACTCGCCGGCGAAGTCAAAACGCTTGACGGCAAAGCGACCGATCTGGCCGGCTATCGCGGCAAAGTGGTTCTGATCGTCAACACGGCCAGCTACTGCGGTAACACGCCCCAATACTCGGGCCTCCAGAAACTCTACGAAAAGTACAGCGACAAGGGCTTCGTGGTCCTCGGTTTTCCGGCCAATGAATTCGGCAAGCAAGAGCCAGGCACCGATGCCGAGATCGCCGAGTTCTGCACGAAAAATTACCCCGTGACGTTTCCCATGTTCTCGAAGATCGTCGTCAAAGGGGAACAGCAGCACCCGCTCTACAAGTCGCTGACCGACAAGGCGACGAACCCGAAGTTCGCCGGCCCGGTGACTTGGAACTTCGAAAAGTTTTTAATCGGACGCGACGGTCAGGTGATCGGTCGCTTTAAGCCCGGCATGAAGCCCGAGGCAAAAGAGATCGTCGCCGCGATCGAAAGCGAAGTCGAGAAAAAGCAGTAAGCAACCGCGGAAAAGTTGACCACGAAAAACACGAAATAGACGAAAGGGCAAAAAGGTTTTAATTATTACCCTGTCAAAAAGCTTTGAAAGATGTATTCGACAACACTGAAAATGCTTCCTCGTTGTCGACGGAACTCACGTTAGTTGTTCGCGACACCTCCCCCTTTCGTGTCATTCGTGTATTTCGTGGTTGACACTTTTTTTCGTGGTTGAATTGTGTATGCGTGGTTCATGACCGATACGCTGGCCGCTCAGTTTCGCGATGTTGTCAGCGGCTCTCGGCGCGGCATCACCGCAATGCTCGCGCGCGGGGCCCTTCGGATCGCCGAAGTCCCATACACGCTCGCCGTCCGCTGGCGGAATCGTCAATTCAACAGCGGCCGGCGACCGAGCGAAACCGTCGGTGTGCCGGTCATCAGCATCGGCAATCTGACATTGGGCGGAACCGGCAAGACCCCGATGGTCGAATGGGTGTGCCGCTGGTTTCGCGATCGTGGCATTCGCATCACGATCGTCAGTCGGGGCTACAAGGCTGAAGACGGCGCCGCCAATGACGAAGCCCTCGAACTTGAAAGCAAGCTGCCCGACGTGCCGCACGTGCAGAATCCCAATCGAGTCGAGGCGGCCCGCATGGCGGTCGAAGAGTTCGCCTGCCAGGCGATCGTGCTGGACGACGCGTTTCAACATCGGCAGATCGCCCGCGACTTGGACATCGTATTGCTCGATGCGCTGGAGCCGTTTGGTTTCGAGCATGTCTTTCCACGAGGTACGTTGCGCGAACCGCTCGTTGGGCTATGTCGCGCCGATATCGTCGTGCTGACTCGGGCCGATATGATTTCCGAGCAACAGCGCGTAGCAATCAAAACGCGCGTTGCAAGAATTGCTCCAAACGCCGCTTGGGCCGAGTGTGTGCATGCGCCGGTATCGTTGTTGAATGCGAGTGGAGAGGAGCGAGGGTTGGGGGATGAGGAGCGAGGGTTGGGGGATGAGGGGCGAGGGATGAGGGACGAGCAGCGAGCAGTGAGCAGTGGGCGGCACACCGGCAGTGACCATGACACATCGCAGCTCGATCCTCAAGTCTCAAGCCTCAAGTCTCAAGCCTCACTCCCCGCTCCTCGATCCTCGATCCCCGTTCCCCGTTCCCCGATCCCCGATCCCGCCCCCCGCAGTGTGCCACTGGCTCCGCCAGTGCCCCACGTCGCGGCGTTTTGCGGCATCGGCAATCCGGCCGGCTTTCGACATACCATCGCCGTTTGCGGATACGATTTGACGGCGCTTCGCGAATTTCCGGATCATCACAATTACACACGCGAAAACGTGCAGGATCTGGCCGGTTGGGCCGCCAACATCGATGTTAGCGCGATCCTCTGCACTCATAAGGACTTGGTCAAACTCGGCGTGACGCAACTGGGGGGCAAGCCGCTCTGGGCCGTGCGGATTGGACTTTCGATCACCGTCGGTCGCGAGCAACTGGAAGATCGCTTAGCGGCCATCGCCGCGCGGATTCCCGAGGATACGCTGTAGGAGCCAATCCTATTGTAGGAGGCGTCGCTGACGCCGAACCTAGCCGAACGATAAAAGCTCGAAGCGATAGCAAGTGAATTGACCGGGAATCGCGGATCTCGGATCGGTGTCGGCGACACCTCCTACATGGCTGGATGCTCGCCATCGGCGATTCTATCGTGCAGCGCTCGGTCTTCCGCCGTAGTCCCTCGTCAGGCTAGAATATCAATCATGGTTAGCACAATTTAACGACTGGCATGGTTCGGCACTGGCGGAGCCAGTGGCACACGTTTCCATGACCCTGTCAGCTCCCGGCTTTGCCGGGGGATTTTACAAGAAGAATCGAGCGAGGTCGAACGCTGGATCAATCGTCAGTGATATCCCCCGGCGAAGCCGAGGGCTGAGACGCAATAGTCAGGAATTTACAAAATAACACCACTGCGAAGGATCGCGACGTATGGCCAATTGGACTGCCTGGGATTATGCAATTTTGGCCGTGGCTGCCTACGTGGCCGTGACGGTGTTGGTACGTCTAATGACCAACCGTCGCGCCACGTTGTTGACCGAATTGGAACAGCAAGCCGCCACCGCGCAATTGAACGCAGTCAAAGCCAACGCGGCCAAGAAAACCAAGTGAACGAATAAATTCGGAGTAAGCTAAAACGCAAGCGAGGATCATTGGAATTTCTGCGATCCTGTTTTCTAATTCGTCCTTCGTAATTTGTAATTGAACTTCCCACTCCGAACTCCGCACTTAAACATCTCACGCTTTTACGCATTATCCAGAACCGGGCGGGCCGGTGGCCGCGCCGCTAAGCATCACTTTGCTCTCGTCGCTAAACGTTAGTCATTCCCCATTCCCCATTCCGATTTCCCAATTCGGTTCCTTGCCCAAGTACCTGTACATCGAAACCGTCGGCTGCCAAATGAACCTGCTCGATAGCGAGCTGGTCGTCGCCAGCCTGCGCAAACAGGGCTACGAGCTGACCGATACGCCCGACAAGGCCGACACGATTCTGTTCAACACTTGCAGCGTGCGGCAACATGCCGAGGACAAAATCTACAGCAATCTCGGCCGCCTGCGGCACGCCAAAGAACGTCATCCGCATAAGATCATCGGTGTGTTGGGCTGCATGGCGCAAAAAGATCAGCAACAGATTTTTGATCGCGCTCCGTTTGTCGACCTGGTCGTCGGGCCGGGCCAACTGCATCAAATTCCGCGACTGCTCGAAGAGATTGCCGCGGGCAGCGGGCGACGCCTCGAAGTCAGCCTGGGCCGAAAGGAAGGCACTCGCGACGAGATCGAACGCAGCTTCGAAAGCTACGACCCTGACCGCGACCCCGAAATGCGTCCGTCGCCGTATCAAGCATTCGTGCGCATTCAGATCGGCTGTGACAAATTTTGCACGTACTGCATCGTCCCCAGCGTGCGTGGTCCGGAACAAGGTCGCGACCCAGCGCACATTCTGGCCGAGGCGCGCAAGCTGGCGGCCGAGGGTTGCTTGGAGATCACACTGCTTGGCCAGACGGTCAACAGTTATCGCTTTCGCCACGGCGACGGTCGCACGACCCGGCTCAGCGACTTGCTGTATCAACTCAGCGAGATCGATGGCCTCGCGCGACTGAAGTTTGTGACTAACTATCCCAAGGACATGACCGACGACTTGCTCTGCGCCGTGCGCGACTTGCCCAAGGTCAGTCCGTACTTGCATGTGCCGGCGCAAAGCGGGTCGAACGACGTGCTACGCCGCATGAAGCGCGGCTACTTGATCGAGGACTATCACGACATGATGGCGCGGATTCGTGCGACGGTGCCCCATGCCGCGGTGACCAGCGACTTTATTGTCGGCTTTTGCGGCGAGACCGAGGCCGATTTTCAGCAGACCGTAGATTTGGTCAAGCAGTACCGTTTCAAAAACAGCTTCATCTTCAAATACAGCGAACGACCCGGCACCAAGGGCGCAGAGCTGTTTCCCGACGATATTCCCGAAGAGATCAAGAAGCAGCGAAACAACGAACTGCTGGCCGTGCAAAACACGATTGCCGACGAAGACAATCAGCCGTTCTTGGGCCGCACGGTCGAAGTCTTGGTCGAAGGCCCCAGCAAGAGTAATCACAAGCTTCATGAAGACGACAGCCCCGTGCTGCAACTGATCGGCCGCACGACTTGCGATCGGATTGTCGTGTTCGAAGGCAATCGTCGGCAGATTGGGCAGTTGCTCCCTGTGACTGTGTACGATGTCGCACCGTTTACGCTGTTTGCCAGCGTGGTCACGCAGCACGTCGGGCCGGAAGTGTATAGTTTGAGTTAAACAGTTATCGTGCTTTCAGCCCCCGGCTTCGCGGGGGACCGAATTAAGTTCGCTAGCGGGTATAGTCGGCGCCCATGAATTCAACCATGTCCCCCGGCGAAGCCGGGGACTGAACAACGCCTCGATGCAAATTGATCAACTCCGCCGCTATCTAGACGACCCGACCGCGGCGCACGATTGGCTTCGTTCTTGTCGCCTCGGTGACGTCGAGCGGGCGCATGGCAACTTGGTGCGCATGGCGACGGTCGGAATCACGCTCGATTTGCTCTCCGATATTTGCAGCCAGCTCGCCGAGCAACTGCCACGGTTGAGCGACGCCGACATGGCGCTCAATAATCTGGATCGCTTCGTGGCCGCCGCGCGCAATCCGTTGTCGCTAGCCACTCTGTTCGAGCGCGATCGCGACGCGCTGCCGGTGTTGTTGCAAATTTTCTCGACCAGCCAATATCTCAGCGACTTACTGATCAACGACAGCGAAGCCTACGATCTGTTGCGCATGACCGAAGGCGAACCGGTCGCGCGCGACACATTGATTCAAGAGTTGGCCAGCGAGGTCGCCGTGTTGCACGACGAGCGCGCCGTGATGACCGCGCTGCGTCAATTCAAACGTCGCGAGACGCTGCGCATTTCGTACGGTGACATTATTCGCGGTCAGCGGATCGAGATCGTCACCCGACAGATCTCGTACTTGGCCGACGCGATTCTCGACGCCGCGGTCGACGCCGCGCGTCGCAGCCTGGAACAAAAGCGCGGCGTGCCAAAATCGCGTGCCGGTCAGCCTGCCCGGTTCGTGATCCTTGCGCTGGGCAAGCTCGGCGGCAACGAGCTGAATTATTCCAGCGATATCGACCTGATATTCCTTTACGACGTCGATGGCCAGACCGACGGCGCGCGATCAATCACCAACGCCGAATTCTTCGAGCGATTGGCCCGCGACATCGTGCGACTGCTGACCGAATCGACCTCACTCGGCAGCGTCTATCGAGTCGATTTGCGGTTGCGACCCGAGGGGCAGCAAGGCCCGGTCGTGACCAACCTCGACAGCGCGATGCATTATTACGACGTGCTGGGCCGCACTTGGGAGCGGCAAGCGTTCGTCAAAGCCCGCCCGGTCGCCGGCAGCATCGAGCTGGGCGAAGAGTTTCTGCGTCAGATCGAACCCTGGATTTATCGGCGTTATCTCAGTCGGGCCGACATCACCGGCATTCGCGCGCTTAAACGCCGCATCGAGCATCGCACCGCGAGCGAGGGTGCCGACCTGACCGATGTCAAAACGGGCCACGGCGGCATTCGCGATATCGAATTCGTGATTCAATTCTTGCAGTTGTTGAATGGCGGCGATTTACCGCAATTGCGGACGCAAAATACGCTCGACGCAATCGCCAAGCTCGAACAGTGCGGCTGCTTGACCCATCAAGAGCGCGTGATCTTAGCGGAAAACTACGCAATCCTGCGGAAGATCGAGCATCGTTTGCAGATCATGTTCGATCTACAAACGCATCGCCTGCCCGACTCGTCCGACGAACAGCGACGCGTCGCCATTCGCTTGGGCTACGTCGACACGGCCGCGGGGCAAGCATTGGAAACCTTCACCGCCGATTACAAGCGCATCACCGAGCTGAATCGGAAGATTTTGGATCACTTGCTGCACGATGCGTTTAGCGACGATGATCAGCCCGAGCCCGAAGTCGATTTGGTGCTCGACCCCGACCCGCCCGCCGCGCACATTGCCGAGGTGTTGGGTAAGTATCCGTTCAAGAACATCAACGACGCCTATCACAATCTGATGGCGCTCGCTCACGAGCGGATTTATTTTTTATCGACGCGGCGTTGCCGGCATTTTTTGGCGTCGATCGCCCCGCGATTGCTGCAGTCAATCGCCGCCACCGCCGATCCCGACGCGACGTTGGTCAATCTCAGTAAAGTCAGCGACTCGTTGGGTGGCAAGGGAGTGCTGTGGGAGTTGTTCAGCTTCAATCCGCCTTCGCTGCAGCTGTATGTCGAACTGTGTGCGACGAGCCCGTTTCTGAGCGACATTCTGACCGGCAATCCGGGCATGATCGATGAGTTGATGGACAGCTTGCTGTTGGACAAGCTGCCCTCGCTCGAACAGTTCCAGGCGGATTTGACGGAGCTGACCCGCGCGGCCGAAGACATCGAACCGATCTTGCACAGTTTCAAGAACGCGCAGCAAGTGCGAATCGGCGTGCGCGATGTGTTGGGTAAGGAATCGATTCAGTCGATCAACACCGCGCTGTCGGATCTGGCACAGGTCTGTGTGCGGCAGATCGCCGTGACCGAATACGAAAAGCTGTCGGCCAAGTTGGGTGAGCCGATGATCGGCAGCGGCGACGCGATAGGCGGGGGCGACAGGATGGGCACAGCGGCCGAGTTCGTGATCATCGCGCTCGGTAAATTCGGTGGCCGCGAACTGAACTATCACAGCGACTTGGATTTGTTGTTTTTGTACGAAGCCGACGGATCGACGTTTCATACGCGGCGCAGCCGGCGCAGCGGCGAGACCACGACCAACCAACACTTCTTCAGCGACCTGGCGCAACGCATCGTCAAAATCGCTGGCCATCTCGGCCCCTTCGGCCGGCTGTATCAAATCGACCCGCGACTGCGACCGACCGGCAAGAGCGGCCGGCTGGCCACATCGTTCGCCGAGTTTGCGCGCTACTTTGCCGAAGGCGAAGGACGACTTTGGGAACGCCAGGCGCTGTGCCGGGCGCGATTGATCCATGCCTCGGGCGCAGTCGGCGAACTGGCGCTAGAGACAATCGCACAAGCCGCGTTCGATCCGACTTGGAAGCCCGAGGATGCGATCGAAATGCGTGCGATGCGATTTCGATTGCAAGAGAATGCAACACCATCGAACCTGAAGCGCGGTCCGGGCGGAGTGGTCGATATCGAGTTTCTCGTGCAGATGCTGCAACTGAAGCATGGCCGCGATCTGCCCGAGATTCGCGAGCCGAACACGATCGACGCCATTCAAGCACTGCATACCGCGGGGCTGTTGAGCCACGACGACTTCGAATACCTGACGACCAGTTACCAAGTGCTGCGGTCGATTCAGGGCCGGCTGCGGCTGATGAATGTCTCGGCGCTGAACGATTTACCGAAAAGCCCGATCGAGTTGGGCAAACTGGCCCATCTGTTGGGCTACCCTGACCGCGAGACGTTGCTGACCGATTGTCAGCGGTTACAGACGGAAAATCGGGCGAGGTTTGAGCGGGGGTTTGGCGTTGAGTCGAGCGTGCGCGAAAG
>JAYTAU010000097.1:0-2048 GCA_043737375.1 Planctomycetia bacterium | reverse complement strand
AACCGTAGGACGGAATTCATTCCGTCTTCATGGCATCGTAAAACACCAAAAGACGGAATAAATTCCGTCCTACGATACCGCACTCCCCGCCAACTCCGCATCAAACTTCGAAATCAACTGAAAGAACAACTCTTCTAAATCCGTCTGTTGATACGTATCGAGCAATTCCGGCAAGGTTCCTTCCGCCAGAATGCGGCCGCGATGAATGATGCCGATCCGATCGCACAATTTTTCGGCTTCGCGCATGATGTGCGTGCTGAACAAAATGCACTTTCCCTGATCGCGCAGTTCGGCAACCGTGGTTAACAACGCGCGGGCCACCAGCACGTCCAGGCCCGAGGTCGCCTCGTCAAAGATCAACACCGGCGGGTCGTGCACGATCGATCGAGCGATCGAAACTTTTTGTTTCATGCCGGTCGACATTTTAGCGCCCAGCACGTCGCGAATTTCATTCATTTGCAAACGTTCGAATAAATGCTCCATTCGTTCACGGAGCGGGCCGTCGGCGATTCCATACAGACGGCCGAAATACTCGACCATTTCCCAAGCCGTCATCCGGTCGTAGACGGCAGTATTGGCCGACATGAATCCCAATTGCCGCCGGATCAGCGACGGTTGAGTGGCGACATCGTAGCCGTTTACCGTCGCGGTTCCACCGGTCGGGCGCAACACGGTGCTGAGAATTCGTAGCGCCGTGGTTTTGCCGGCACCGTTGGGCCCCAGCAGACCGTAGATTTGTCCCGGCAGTGCATCGAAGCTGATTCCGCCCAGCGCAACGCACACCCCGCGGCGCAGGTCCGCGTAATGTTTGGTCATGTCGCGAACGTGAATCATCGCTTATCGAGCGGCCTTCCTTGGTGGACCATCAGCCCCGTGCGTTCGTTGTAGAAGAGGGATCGCGAGAGTGCAAGCGGGAGGTGGCGCGCAATCACCAAAGCAGTTCCTCACGACTAACAGAATCGTCATAATCGCGACAGACGAATCGCTCTAATGCAAAATTGTCTGCCAGTACAGCTTAGCTTATTGGTTCGCCAGTGCAGGACTTGGGGTGCCATGCCCACGGCTTCGCGTGGTCATGCGAATTTCAAGAAGAGATTGACTGTCAATGAAATTCTACCCGCACGTTCATGCCCACTCAGGGCAGTGGGCATGGCACCCGACGTCAGAACCTAAGACCAGTATCGATCGCGACCGGTGGTCGCGGCTTTACAGCACCGCAACAGAATTGTTAATGCCGTTGCTCAATACCGTCAATTGACTTTTCTCGACATCTTTCTCCGTAGTCTGCTTCCGCTCCACCCACGCCCGGTTCGCCGTCACGGCCCGGGCCTGATGTACTTCCGGCAGCAACTCATAAAACACATTCCGCTGTCGCGGTTCGTAGCCCAACTCGCTGATCGAATCGCAAATTTGATCGAGCGTCAGATAGTGAATCGTGCCGGCTTCGGCGACCACGTTTTCTTCGATCATGAGACTCCCCATGTCGTTGGCACCGTAGAGCAATGCAAGCTGACCGATCTTCAATCCCTGCGTGACCCAGCTCGATTGAATGCTCTTGAAATTATCCAAGTACAGCCGCGCGACGGCCTGCGTCTTGAGATATTCGAACGCGCCGGCCGGCTTGATGTGCGCCATTTCGGTATGTTCGGGCTGGAACGACCAGGCGATGAACGCCGTGAAGCCGCCGGTCTCATCCTGCAATTGCCGCAGTCGTTCGAGATGCTCGATCCGTTCGGCCAGCGTTTCGATATGGCCGTACATCATCGTGGCGGTGCTGATACCGCCGAGCGAATGCCAAACGCGATGCACGTCGAGCCAATCGTCGGTCATCACCTTGCCGCGCGTCATTTCGCCACGCACGCGATCGACCAGTATTTCGCCGCCCCCGCCTGGCAAACTGCCGAGCCCCGCCGCTTTCAATCTTTCAAGCACCGTGCGTAGCGGAAGTTTGTTGACCTTGGTGAAGTGATAAATCTCTGGCGGACTGAAGCCATGCACGTTGACGTTTGGATAGGCTCGTATGATGTCGTGCAGCAGTTCTTCGTACC
>JAYTAU010000096.1:0-5228 GCA_043737375.1 Planctomycetia bacterium | reverse complement strand
CCACCGGCCGTGTCAGTTGTGGTTTGGCAGTTTCACGTTTTGGTCCGACAAGATCACTCAGTGCATCTGCGAGCGACGGAAACGTAAACTCAAACTTTTCTTCCAGCAGCCGCTTCGATACGACGTACCGACCGTATAGTGCCAGCTCGGCATCGGTTCTAAAAAACAATGGCGCACCAACTCGCACCATCCAAGCGAATGCCGGCAGACCGATCGGCATTCGCATCGAGTGGCGCAGTTCCCGCATGAACACTTGCTGCGAGACGGGGTTGGGCGCCGATGCAATATAGGTGCCCCGCATCGCCGGATCGCTCAACGCTCGCTCGAACAGCCGATTCAAATCTGCCTCGTGGATCCAGCTCATGCCTTGCGTGCCCGACCCGACGCGTCCCCCCAACCCCAGTCGCGCGATCAGCAGCAAAGTCGCCAGCGCTCCGCCCCCCGCGCCGCGATCGCGACCGATCACGAAGCTGGTGCGCAGAACGACCGCGCGTTGCGTGGGCAGCACGCTCGCTCGAAACTCAGCTTCCCAGGCGCGCCCGACCTCCGGCGCCAGGCCATACCCAAACGGCGAGTCCTCGTTACACGTGACCTGCGGCGGATCGCCGTAAATATGCGCCGTGCTCATTTGCACCCAAACCGGCGGCGGGCGATCGACCGCACGCACCGCAACGCCCAACACACGTGTCGCTTCGATCCGTGACCGCAGAATTTCGTCTCGATGGTTTGGCGTCTTGATGCAATCGACGCTGCGACCCACCAGGTTCACCAATCCGCTCGCACAATCCAGTTCGTGCCGCCATTCGCCCAACGTGCGAGCATCCCAAGCGACGTGTCGCCATGGCCCTGCAACTTTCGGCGCATGACGCGAGAGGATGACGACTGATCGACCGGCGGCGGCAAAATGTGCGGCCAGCGAAATGCCCAAGAACCCGCTGCCCCCGGCGATAACTAGAGGACCACCTTCTGTATTGTCGGTCATAAAATGAGTCTCAAGGTGTCATAACAACGGAGCCCTGTTTTGCATACCGTATCGCGGTGAGCGAGTTAACACCCGTGAGTATTCCGGTTGCCCTGACAACTGACAACTGACGCCGGACCACTGACTACTGACAACAAACCACATCCGACGCATGATGTCTATCGAATAGAGTTGCATGGGCCTATCCGTCGGCCTAAAATTCAAGCATGAACACCGTCGCCAGTCCGATTTCGTCAAACCCGAAAGTGTTGGGAGGTGTTGTCGTGTTTCACGGCACACGCGTACCCGTGCAAACGCTGTTGGATTATCTAGACGACGGCTTCTCGCTCGAAAATTCGTCGACTACTTTCCGTCGGTCAGTCGCGAGGATGCTGAACAATTCCTTAAACTGGTGGGTCGGCAATCGTCTTGAAAATTCTGTTCGACGAAAATGTGCCGGCCCGCCGGCCGCTCCTCGAACCCCTCGGCGTTCAAGTCGCCGGGGCGGTTCATAGCGCGAGCGCCGGGAGTTACGTCATGGTTTAGGTGGATTGCCTAAATTTTTTTGCCCGTTCAGTCTTCCCCAACTTTGGCGAGCGTGCTCAACTATGCCAAAGAGTTGGACGTCGGCCGGAATTTATTCCGGCTTCCAAATTCGTCGTTCGTGCAAAAGTCGGAATGAATTCCGGCCTACGCCACGCCCTGGCAGTAGCCAATGGCACATGGCCGGAAGCTGTTAAACTCGATCTTCAAAGCGTTAAGTCATTCAGGCGATCACCCAAGACAACCTTCATTGTGGGGAACCCTATGCGAGCCTATTTGACCGAGTTTATCGGCACGTTCTTTTTGGTCTTTACCATCGGCATGGCCACCCAGGCTAATCTTGTCAGTGCGCAGACCGGGCTGCCGCCGATCGCCATCGGCAGCATGCTGATGGTGATGGTCTATATGGGCGGGCACATCTCGGGGGCACATTACAACCCGGCGGTGTCGCTGGCCATGTTGATTCGCGGCAAACTGTCACTGGCCGATTTTGTCCCTTATATCATCGCGCAACTAGTCGGGGCATTTGCTGCCGCCGCGGTCGTGTACTTCATTCATGGTGAGGCTTTTGGACCGGCGCCGGCAAAAGGCGTGAGCGATATCAAGGCCGTGTTGGTCGAAGCCCTGTACACGTTTGCCCTGGCGTTGGTCGTATTGAATGTGGCCACGAGCAAAAAAACCACCAACAATTCTTACTATGGCCTGGCGATCGGTTTTACCGTGATGGCCGCGGCGTTCGCCGGCGGCAGCGTTTCGGGCGGGGCGTTCAACCCGGCCGTCGGCATCGGCCCCTTGGTGTTTAAGTCGCTGATGGGCGGGACCGGCATCGAGTTTCTGTGGATCTATATTGTCGGTCCGCTGATCGGCGGCGCGCTGGCCGCGATGGTCTTCAAGATTCAGGAAGAGTAAAATCGGTAGTGCCGCGAATCTGGGATCCGTTTTTCACTCCCCACTCCCATTCCCCATTCCGATTTCCCCAATCGAGTTTTTCGCGGGGATCGTAGTGGGCGTAATATGATCCTTCCCATCTACATGGACAACCAGGCCACGACTCGGCTCGATCCGCGCGTGCTCTCGGCCATGCTGCCGTTCTTCACCGAGCAATATGGAAACTCGGGCAGCACGACGCACGCGTTTGGATGGGAAGCCAAAGCCGCCGTGGATGCCGCGCGCGAAAGTATTGCCGCGGCCATTAACGCCTGGCCGTCGGAAATTGTATGTACCAGCGGCGCGACCGAAAGCAACAACCTGGCCATTCGCGGGGTCGCCGAACGCACGCGGCGTCGCGGCAATCACATCGTCAGTGTGACGACCGAACACAAGGCCGTACTCGATCCGTTGAAACATTTGGCCCGCCGCGGATATGAGATCACGCTGCTGCCGGTCCAACAATCTCACAACGCGATCAGCGGCGAACTGAACCCGCGCGCCGGGATGCTCGACTCGCAGCAAGTCGCCGACGCGATTCGCGACGATACGCTGTTGGTCAGCGTGATGTTGGCTAACAACGAAATCGGTGCGATTCAACCGATCGCCCAGATCGGCCGCATTTGTCGCGAACGCGGTGTGCCGTTGCATTGCGATGCGACCCAGGTGGTCGGCAAATTGCCGGTCGACGTCGACGTGTTGCAGATCGATTTGATGAGCTTCACCGCGCATAAAATTTACGGCCCCAAGGGAATCGGCGCGCTGTACGTTCGCCGCAACCCGCGATTGCGGCTTGAATCGCAGATCGACGGCGGCGGCCAGGAGAACGGCCTGCGTAGCGGCACGCTGAATGTGCCCGGCATTGTTGGTTTCGCCACGGCGTTGGATCTGTGTAAAATTGAAATGGCCGCCGAACCAGTCGGCGAGCCTGCCCGTTTGACTGCATTGCGAAACCGCTTGTTCGAAGGTTTGAGTCAGTCACTGAGTGACGTCTGGCTTAACGGCCCGGCATTCGAATCGGCAATTTCCGGCATGTCGGCCATCGACCCGGCGGCAACCCGCTTGCCCGGCAACTTGAACATGGCGTTCGGCTATGTCCAGGGCGAGGCACTGCTGTTGGAAATGAAAAATCTGTCGGTCAGCTCGGGCGCGGCCTGCACGTCGGCCAATCCCGAGCCGAGCCACGTGCTGCGGGCCTTGGGGTTGGACGAGGATCGGACGAAGTCGAGCCTGCGGTTCAGCCTGGGCCGGTTCAACACGGCCGAGGAAGTGGAGTATACGATTGCCGCCGTGACCGACGCAGTGTTGAGGTTAAGAAAGCTAAGCAGCCTGGCGTGAGCGCGTTTAGAGCCGCGGCGTCCTCGCCGGGGTTCAGATGTCTCACAGAATCTAAAGCGTGAAATCGGAAAGCGTGAGATATTCAGTCTCCAGTCCCAAGTCTCCAGTCCCCAGCCTCGCTCCCCCAGCCCCCAGTCTCCATTCTCGCCCCGCCCCAGCCGCTATGGCCTCTTTTTCGCCGTGTGGTATAATTTCGGTAGCAAGCTTTGCAAGAATACCGTTTTACTTCGACCTATCGATACGGAGTCAGTAGACCATGGCAGTTACCTTGACCGAACGCGCCGCCCAAGAAGTTCTGAAGATCATGGAAGACCAGAAGATGGAAAAGGAAACGCTCCTGCGCGTCGGTGTCGCCGGCGGCGGTTGCAGCGGTTTCAGCTACGCCCTGGGCTTCGACACGAATTTTGACCCCAAGGTCGATTCGAAGTACGATCTGCACGGTGTGAGCATGGTGGTCGATAAGAAGAGTGCGTTGTTCTTGGACGGGACGACTGTCGACTTTTACGAAGGGTTGGAGAAGCGCGGTTTCACGTTCGAGAACCCCCAAGCGACGAAGACCTGCGGCTGCGGCAGCTCGTTCCAAGCGTAATTACGAATTACGAAGGACGAATTACGAATTGTCTGGAGGGAACGTGCTGCCGTGGCGCTCCGGCAGCAAGTTCGACTTGAAAACTCAATTGCGGGCGGCCCGGTTTACGTCGGTCCTATCGCGAACAAAATTACGACGCGTTGCGTAGAACTGATACAAGCGAGCGGCCGGGTTCACCCCGGCTGTGAATCAAAGTAGTTTAAGAAATCAGACGTCAGGCTCTGCTTGCGAGATACTATCTAGCGGCTTTGCCTGCACAAGACACGGGCCGTTTCCGTAGGCCGGAATTTATTCCGGCTTTCGCGATGCATGATTTTAGTCCAACAACTTGAATCCTCGCATTGCGGCGGGCAAACTAATGAAGCCGGAATGAATTCCGGCCTGCGTGCCCACCAAGCATTGTCCAGGCGAGCCGTCGAATAACTGCTGATCGCACGTCAGTGCGTCGCGGATCGATTCGATGGGAGGCGAACGCCAGTTCGCCGCTCGCTCGGCTGGCACAGAGAAAGCCGGACTCACCCTCCGGCTTTTTTTGCGTGAATCTATAAGCCGTGACCCGGTGACTCAATGCTTGCCTGGATCAACGAGCTTCTCAGTTAAAATCTGTTCGCGACCAACTCGGCGTTTGCGATTATCTCTTCTAATTAGCAGGGCCATGATCGCAAGGACTCCGAAAATGATTCCCAACCTGACGGCCGATTCGGTTACTCTAGATATTCGCTGATCGGAATTGAGCCAATCAGTCGAACCCCGCATATTTCCTAAAGCAATGCGAAGGAATGTTCTGGTCTCGTCTTCGCGATCAGCTAATCCACCAACTTTTATTTCGATTGCCTCTGGTGCGAGCGGAACGATTACCATGAATGTCAC
>JAYTAU010000095.1:0-5230 GCA_043737375.1 Planctomycetia bacterium | reverse complement strand
TCTCGAACTAGACTGTCGCCGTGCTGTTTTTTGCCGCAGAGCGGCAGATCTGTCCGTTCCCACGGGGACCGTGGGAACGAGTGTCAAACGACTGATACATACGGTCCCCACTGAAAACTGAACACTTAAAACTGTTACCGCAATTCGCTGTCACCGCGATACTCGCTCAGTACTTTCAATTCGATCGGGCGCGGCGACTCGTCGGTTCGTGCCGACTTATCCACCGGCAGCACAAATCGATACAAACAAATCGCGTTGGGTGTTTTGTCATCGATCAGCACCGTCACGTCCGTCGATGAAAAGGTAACATCATTCGGACTCGATTTGGCATTGATTTCAATTCTCGATACTGGCGCCCCGCGTGCGACTAGCACCGCACGTCCCATCGCCAATTGATCGCTCATATCGAGCGTTGCATAGTAGCGATTCGATAGCCCCGTGTATTGGCGGCCCCCGGACGCTTCATGAAACCCGATCATCTCCACGATGCGCGCCATGTCAGCCGCGGCCGGATCGTATGGCGTGGCCTGCTCTTTGTCGCCGACCATCCGCCGCTGAGTCAGATACGAATTGATGGTCACACTCCCCCGATGCTGCTCGACTTGCATGCTTTGATCGACTTCGAGCGTGCCAAGCTTGTAACTCCAGCCGCCGTACAACAACACGCAGTCGTGCAACTTCTTCCCGGTACGATTCACTACCGTGCCCGTGGGAGTGCGATCGCGCGCGCGTTCGACCAACGCGGTCGTAGTCGAGGCACCCGCTTTCCTTTGCTGACCAAAATCGGCCCACGCTGCATGAAATGCTTTGCTCGACCAACTGGCCAGGGGCACGCCCGCCAGGCCATTTCCGATTTCGTCGAACTGGTACGGTTCAGTAAATTGTTGCGGTGTAATGATGTTGGAATTCATGCCTCCCAAGCCGGTGCCCGGCATCCCCAGCCATGCCAGGCGACAATCGTCGGCGACGTCAATCTTCACGCGATAGCGATCGGTAATCGGAGAATAGCAACTCAACCAGGTATTTCCGCGGGTCACCGCTCCCGACAAATCGACCCCGCCCACTAAATCGACATCCACCAGCTCGATCGAGTTCACGCGCAGCTCATGCCCTTTGCGAACTTGCGCGATTTGGTAAATCAAAGCACCGCTAGCAATCAGCAGCAGCGGAAACGTGATCCAGGCAATTTCGACATACCGCCGCATTCGCCCGGCAAGCCAATACTCCAGCGGAAACAGCAACAGCACGTATGCGCCGCCCAAGAGCGCGATCATCCAGAACGGCACCAGCCGTACCCCCTCGAACTGGTCGAGTGCCGAACGAAGTTGGCCCGACAGATCGGTGTAGCCTAGCCGCATACTTTGCGAAATCGACTCACGTTCGGAACGGTCGCCGGCGTTTGCTTCGTCGCGATTGAGAATCCGCAGCCAGAGCCGGCCCATCGCCGGCCAATCCTTGAACGGAGCTTGATCCAAATCGGCGGCGATAAAGATTATTTGCCCCAAGCCGTGGTTCGTGCGAATCACAACCGGAATTTCGCCGTCTTTGAGTTCGACTTTTCCGCGCACATTTTCCAGGACCGTGGTCGGAATTGGCGCGGGCTTTGCGCTAAATTCGCCGCGCATTGGATCGGCCAGCGCCGTAGCAAATTGTTCCCATGCACCCGGCCCGCGATCAACGACGCGGTTGAACTTACCGGGCGAACACCAATCCAAAGCCAATTCGCGATTCAAAACCGAATCGCCATTTCTTCCAACACACAACAATAACCGTCCGCCTGCAGAAACCCAATTCAAGAGAATACTTGTCCGACCCTGCTTCCAATGGTGATTAATGGACTCATTGCTAGTGGCAATGGCAATGTAATCGACGCCTTCCAAACCTTGGAAATCAAGCGGTAAGTCCTCGGGCTGACAAAGCGCAACGACTGTTTTCTCCAAACTATTTTGATCGCCGTATGCCTTTAGGCGAGCCATGCCAAGTTGTTGCCCAACTTCAAGCATCAACTCCTGCGTTGCCAGAATCGCCGTTGGAATTTCGTCGCCCGAGAAAGTCCGCGAGGCGACGACGCGCTCTCCGAACCCCCGCAGCGTCACACGGATTTCACTCCGTGGCCGACCTGGCTTGATCAAAAGCTTCACATCAGTTGTGGCGCGGTCCGCGAGATAACCGACATCTTTTCGTAGTTCATAAAGTAAACCGTCGCCATCCACGGTCTCAACAATCAGTTGACCGCCAAACGCCTCGGGGCCCGTAGTAATACCGATTGTCAGCGGCGTCCAAAAGCCGACTTTATAGTGGCCGTTGAAACCGAGCTTCAATGATGTAATGGTCGGCGCGGCGGAAATGGCAGATGCCGTACTGTTCCCTGAGGCACTATCGCCCTCCCCCGACGCTTCAGCGCGGGCCGAAGTATTCAACCAGCAAAGCGCAAAACCCAATCCAACAACGCCAAGCAACAACATGGCCGCGCATTGTCTAGCGACTGAGAAGACAATCGCAATGCGCGGCCGCGATGCCAGGTTTGATGGGCGACAAGCACAACTCATGGTTTCTCCGCATCGGCACAGGTGCAGATAAACTGATTGCACCCCGGACAGCCCGATCCGTATTTTAGCGCAACGGCTTCCGACAGATCGATGCCGACGACATTGGCCATCGTGGTCAGCCAGGCAACGCAATCGGCAAACTCGCCCAGCCGTTCTTCGTGCGTGCCGTTACGCAGGGCCGATGCCAACTCGCCGACTTCCTCCATGAACCACATGAAGGTGCCATCCACCCCGCGCGCTAGATCCTTCTCTAAGTACATGCGACGAATGAGCTGCTGAAATTGGCCGAGCGACACTTCGGGCGTTTCGGGCATAATAATTCCAAAAATGCAGGAGCCGATTTCTATCGGCGACAAATCACCACAAATTCGCAGCTTGTTTAGCCGTTGGAAGCAATTTAATGATTAGCCGCGAATGAACGCAAATAAACGCGAATCGACCAGCTTTTGTATTTGCATCCATTCGCGCTTATTCGCGGCCAACTTCCTTTGAATACTTCATGGGGCTAAATAATTACGCAGATCGGAATCCGCTCCTACAACACAAATCGAACACAGTCGCAGATTAGGAATCCGCTCCTACAAACTTACGGTTTCAACTTCTTCTGGAGCTCCAAAGCCGGCTGGAAGTCCGGCGATTGTTTTAGTACGGCTGCAATTTCTTCGCGCGCTTGGTCGGCCTGCCGATTCGCCAAGTAGGCGCCCGCAAGTTCGGTACGTGTGCCGACATCGTCGGGTTTGACTAATTTCGCCAGTTCCAACGCGTTGACGGCCTGCTTGAATTCATTCTGCGCCGAATGAGCCGCGGCCAACGTGCGAAACATCTCGGCGTCCATCACGTCGATGAACAATGCCTCGCGCGACCAACGCGCCGCCTGCGGAAAATCCTTGCGAGCGAGCGCCAATTGTGCCAACTTCTTGCGGACCGGCCAAACGTCGGCGGCCTGTTCGGCCAGTTGTTCCAGTAGCGGTGCCAATTTGGCGTCGTTGTTACTCTTCAAATACAGCCGGGCTAGCGCCTGCTTCCATTGCTTATCAGCAGGATACTTCCGCGCCCCCAGTTCGTACAGGGTCGCCGCTTCGTCGTATTTTTTGTCATCCAACTTGATTCCTGCCAACATCGAAAGCAATTTGGAGTTGGGCTTATCACGATTCAAACATGCTTCTAACAATTCTTGAACCTTGTCGGTCTCCCCTGCCCTCGATTTCAACCTTACCAACACCAACGTCGCCAGTTGGTGCTTGGGTTGCTGCTTCAACACGGCCTCGACCAGCGAACGCGCTTTGCTAAATTGCTGAGCCGTGAAATATTTCTCGGCCAACGCGGCGGCAATCTCCACGTCTTCCGGCTTAGCCTCGTGTTGCTTCTGAAGTTCGGCCAGCGTCGATTTGTTTTGAGTTTCGGCATCATCATTCGTCCCGCGACCAATTTCTGCCACGACCTTGTTCAGATGTTCGACATAACCTTGCTCAAAGTCGTCTTGCGTGACATCGAAAGCCAGCTTGATCGCTTGCGGTGTTGTCATATTCTTGCCATACGCCGCGAGCATCTTAGCCAGTGCGTCGTCCCCGAACCGCGCCAGCATGTACTCGGCATATAACTCGGCCTGGCAATAGGCGAGCTGCCACTCCAAACTATTCTTGGGGCGAATGAACCCGCCGTTGATCGTGTCGAGATTGAAGATTTTGCCGGTCGGCACGCGTTCGACAAGCAGTTCGTCCCATGTTTGTAACCGCGGATACTCCTCATTCAGCACCGCCAGCGCCTCGGTGAACCAATGCGGAATGTTGAAGTTGGTCTGCTGCAAATTCACCACATGCACAAACTCATGCTTCAGCACGCGGGCCCAATTGAACTTCTGCTGCATATCGTTGGGGCTGGCCATGGCGACCATCTTGCCGGCACACGCGCCGACCGTGCCGATATACGGCAGCCCAACCATCCGCGCGCTGAACCAACCATGCCCGTCGGTGTTGCGGGCACGGCTGAAGAACTCGAACAGCGATTTCTCTTTTGGCTCATAGCCGAGCTTCTTGCAGAGCGCCGGATAGACTTCATCTTCGAGATATTGCGCGGCGAAGCGGGCCAACACTTCGTCCTTCACACGGTCGTATTTGATCACGAAGTGCTCGGTCTCGAGCGTGGCATAACCGCTGAGCACTTCGAGCACCTTGAGCGAGTTGCTCACGCGGACATTGAACGGATCGATCTCGAATGACTCCTTGAGCGTCTTTTCGGCGGCCGTTTCATCGCCCAGTCGCATTTGGATCAGCCCGAGTTGCCCGCGCGGCGCAGTGAGTTGCGGCATGCGCGAAATCGCTTCCCGATAGAACCGCGCGGCGTCGGGGTAGCGCCGCAGCTTGTCGAGGCCATCGCCCAGGGCGTTGTAGAATTCGCCGCAGTGCGGGTTTTGTTTGTGCATCGTGGCGAACAGCTTGCCAAGTTCGCTGCGGTCGAACGCTTCGCCTTCGAGCTTCTTGGGGATTCCGTCGCGGGCGATCAAAGCGGCGGCGAGACGACCGTAGGCTTCCTCGACTTCCAAGAAAATCGGCGGGTCACCCAACCTAAAATGTTCCAGTAATTTGATCGCCGCCGCCGGATCAAAATTCGATAGGTGCACATCGGCTTGCAACAAGTCCGTCCGAAATAATCCAGGGTTAATCTCCTTCGCCCGATCAATC
>JAYTAU010000094.1:0-5252 GCA_043737375.1 Planctomycetia bacterium | reverse complement strand
TGTATCAGGGGCCGTCATCACATGCGAATCTCGTTAATCCTTCCCGCAAAGAACGAAGCCGAAGGCCTGCGGAAGGCCCTTCCGGGGGTGCGCCAGCTGCTGCCGGATGCGGAAATCATTGTTGTGGACGACGGCTCGACCGATGGGTCGATGGAACTGCTCAATCGCATGTACGCCGGGCACGCGCGGGTCCAAGTAATTTCCAAAAACAACCAGGGCCAACTCTCTTGCTTCAACGAAGGCTTCGCACGTGCGAAGGGGGACTTGATTTTTTTTCTCGACTCGGATGACCGATTCGAGAGCGACTACTTGGCCCGCGCACTGGCAGTTTATAACAGCCACCCCGAGGCGGACTTCGTGTGTTGCGGGCAGCGGTTGTTCGGCGACCGTAACGAGGTACGACTTCAGTTCGAAAACGACCGCGATCTTGGCTATTCCGTCGGCATTACCGCCCTCAAGCAGCATTGGATCGGTGCGGCGACATCATGCCTATCGATGCGTCGTAAGTTGCTGGCGCGCGTACTGCCGATTCCCGCTGTAGACGACTGGCGCGTGAGGGCCGACGACTGCCTGGTGTTCGGGGCATCGCTGGCCGGAGCGCGTAAGTACTATCTGGCCGAGCCGCTCGTGCGCTACCGCCTGCACGGCCGGAATCAGTTTCACGGTCGAGCGCAAAACAGTTTTGTCAAATACCGACGGCGCTTGGCAATCAATACGTTGTTCGAACACTTTCGACGCAAGCTCGGCTACGACCCGCAAGGCCTGAAGGATTTTCTGCATACGGAGTTCTGCACCATTGAACGACCGAGCTTCCGTAACTTTAAGCAATACGCGAAGTTGCTCATGACGGCCGACGCTTCATTACTGCAAAGATTCAGCCGCTTGTGTGCGATCGCAAGCTACTACGTGCGTTCTCGAATCGCCTCGCCGCTTCGTCCGACAGCGGGCAATCACCGGGCTCGCGTTTCACCATCGGTCTACGAAACTAAAACTACGCTTCCGAACCCGATGTTATCCCATCCTGGATTGCCGGCTAAAAAGAGCGCGTGAGCGGGACGGGTTTCCCACGACAATCGAATTCATACGGACTACGCCTCATGCCCAATTTCATCATCGTCGATCACTCGGTCGACACCGTCGGCGGCCATCATTTCGAGTACTCACTGCACATCTTGCATGCAGCCGAAGCGGCCGGCTATCGACCGATTTTCGCGGTCAATCAGCGGTTTTCGGAGCAGTCGCGGCTGCCCGGTAATTGGCGCGTGTTGCCGATCTACCGACACGACGCTTACGAGATCTCCTATTTCCGAGAAAAGCAAAAACGAGTCGATCCGGACGGGTTGCTGCACGACCGCAAAAGCTTGTGGAGGCGGATAATCAACCTGATGAAAGTAAAAAAACGAATCAAATGGGCGAAGTATCAGCGACGGCAAACGCTGATCCACGAACGATTCATCGAAGATACCGCCGCCGTGTTTGCGCAGTTGCAACTGTCGCCGGGCGATCAGATTTTTTTGCCGACGTTGTGCATCGACGATCTGGAGTCGTTCGTCAAGTTTTTAAAGAGCGAGCCGCGCGCTGCCACCGTCGACTGGCATGTACAATTTCATTTCAAGATTTACGAAGGCCGCCCCGCCGGCTACGACGCGCAAGAACCTCGACTCACTGCGATCCGTCAACTCTTTCAGCAACTGGTCGAAGTGCTGCCCGCCGACAAGGTGCACTTTTACACGACCACCGAACACTTGGCCCGCCAATACAATCGACTCGGATCGATCAAGGTGCAAGCGCTCCCTTACCCGGTTAATCCCGACCTGTTGCGGAAACAGAAACCGTATCGTGCGACCAGGCAGCTCCGGGTCACGTTTCCCGGCGGTTCGCGTCCCGAAAAGGGGCTGCAGCATGTACGTCGCGCGATCGGGTCGCTATGGCACGACTATGTCGAAGGCGGACGCTTGCGCTTGGTGATCCAAGCCAAAGACCTTGACGCGCTGCCGCCGGAATTACAGCCGCACGCCAAGTTCGACGAACCCGCGAATCAGGTCGCCGCGGCACCCAGCAATGTTGCCGTCGTGCGGTGGCCGCTCTCACCCGAAGGGTATTTGGATCTGATCGTCCGATCGCACATCGGATTGTTGCTGTACGATGCCGATCAATACTATGTGCGTTGTTCGGGCGTGATGGTCGAAATGCTCAAGGCCGGAGTGCCGGTCATCGTGCCGGCCGGTTGTTGGATGGCCGACCAACTTGCCGAGCCGATCTTTCGACATCGTGACCGGCTTTGTGAATCGCTGACGTCGGTGGCCGTACTCACCGCCGATGCGGCCCGTTGGGAATCTCCCGCGTTTGCCGCGCACGATCGAATCGCTGCCGACACGGTTCTACAAGCCCCCGGTCGCGAAGAGTCGCTTTGTTCGCAGGTGCGCATCCCCGCCCGAGCGACGCATTTGTGCGTGCGGTTTCGCTGGCCCGAGTACGCACTCGACGGCACTTATTTGGAATTGGTGATGACCCAGACCAGCGACGGCCGTCATCAGCTCGAAAACAGTAAAGAGATCGTCGGCGTGCGAGCCGGTGGTGAACCGGTGCCGGTTTTGATTCCTTTGGTCGCAGGCGCGCGACAAGTGCAAATCGTTTGGCGCAATGCGCATGGCGAAGGCACGCTCGACTTCGCCCAGGTCGAATTTCATTTTCTGCAGGCTGCGCCAGGCGAATCGCTGCCGCTGGGTGCAGTGGGTTTGATCGCCGCCGATCTCGATCAGGTGCCGCATGTATTACGCGACATGGCGGATCATTACGAGCATTATCGCCGCACGGCCCGTGAATTTGCGCCGGCCTGGGGCAACTGGCACAGCCCTGAGACCGTGGTCGAGCAATTGATCGCGGCGGTCGCACCGCTCAGAAACCTGCCGAATGCCGCCGCGCCGCTAACCAACGACGTGCTGCGATTCGATCTGCCTATGTCCGGCGCCGTGCTAAAAATCAAAGGCAGCTATGTACCGGCGCGCGTCGAGAAGCATTCGGCGTAATGCGGCGAGAGTCGGACCCAAACTGCAATTATCTTTTTCCGCTCTTCGGCGGTAAAATAACCAACTAGCATCCTTCGCCTGTTTTTACGGGCTAGGATCAGTCAACCATACACTGCATACCTAAAGATACCGATCCGAAGAACTCTGGTAGAGCCAGCGGTACTCCAGAGATAGAGGTTTTGCCAGCGCGTCTTAGATTAACTGTGGGAGGTTCAACAAAGTGCTAACAACTAAAGAACAATTTGTTATCGATGAACACGGCAATCGAACGGCTGTTTTACTCGATGTTAATCGCTATCTTGATTTAATCGAAGCGCAAGAGGAACTTGAATCGATTCGTTGCTTTGATGAAGCGAAAAAAACCGCAGACGAAGCAATCCCGTTTGCTCAAGCCGTGGCGGAGATCGAGGGGTGCAGTGGAAGTCCTATTCGAGAGGATTCACAGCAGGCAACGGTTTGCATCTAGTCTGATCGAACAGTAGTAACCCGTTTTCTCGTAAAAACCCACATAATCGGTGCGTGCATCTCGGTGCGATGGCTTTATCGCCCTTGATTTAGCGAACGGGTGTGCTATACTGATCGTATAAGAAGTGGCGAGAGTGACATCCGAATGCTACGTAGGTAGCACCCTACACTGTTAGGGAACCGGGTGTCTTGTGAAATTGCTTCCGCGTGAAGCCGCCTTCCTGACCCTCTGCAAAATCCATGCGGACAGGTCGCCTGAATTGCTTTGGCAATTTGGGGAAGGCCATCCAAACGTAGCCGCGATTGAGCTGCTTGCCCCTTGTGTCGTTCGTTCGCGATTTTGTGCCAAATGGCGTAACTTCGCGGGCGACAACGGTCCGCTGCCCCGAGTTTTTTGGATTGCATTGGCTTTCCAAGTCCTCATTGCCGCCGACCTGCTGTCGTCGATCCGTTGGTCAAACACGCTGGTTGAATATCAGCCGTTTTCCGAACGCGGATCGAATCGACAATGCCGACCAAGGTTTTCTTGTGGCTAGCGGATTCATCGTGTCGGCTGCGTCGAATTGATTGACGCAAAGCCCCGCGTCGTTCTCGTTGGCCCGTGTTGAGCAGCCTCGTTGGTCATCAACACGTACGTGCGGTTTATCTGCACGAAATAGCCATCCATCACCGCACAACCGTGTACGGACTCCGCCGCAGGTCGCGGCTGCCCGACACACTCACTGCCAGTTTGCTGAATGCTCAGCCGTTAGGGCTGCAAGCATTCGGCGTTCGAGCTCGCTTGAGCGTAAGCCTTGTTTGATCCGCGACGCGGAACCGCTGCTTACGCTCGCCGAAGCTCTCCATCCGAAAAGGAATTGTATGAAGTTTCAAGATCTCCAGCTTGCCGAACCCATTTTGCGCGCCATCGAGGCCAAGGGGTACACGACAGCCACTCCCATTCAAGAACAGTCGATCCCGCATGTCATGGCCGGCCGCGACGTGTTGGGCTGCGCCCAAACCGGCACCGGCAAAACCGCCTCGTTCGCGCTGCCGATGTTGCATCGACTGATGCAGGCCTCGTTGGCGGCTGCGAAAGCAAATGGCACAGCATCCGCCAACGGCGAGGCAACAGCGACGGTCGATGTCCCTCAACCGGCCGCTCCGTCGGTCGCGCCGGCAACGCCGTCGTTTGGTGGTCCACGCACAAACACTCGCGGCATGCGCGACGGGCGCGGAAATCGCCAGCCGCAAGCTCGCCCGCGTGCCGATCGCCCGATTCGCGCACTGATCCTCGCACCGACTCGCGAGTTGGCCGTGCAAATCGACGAAAGCTTTCGCGTCTACGGTCGCCACACCGGTTTGCGAACCATGACCATCTACGGCGGCGTCAGCCAAGGCCGGCAGGTTCAATCGCTGCAGATCGGGGTCGATGTGGTCGTCGCCACGCCCGGTCGACTGCTCGATTTGATGAATCAAGGGTTTGTCGATCTTTCGCATGTCGAAATGTTCGTCCTCGACGAAGCCGATCGTTTGTTCGATATGGGCTTTATCAACGACATTCGCAAGGTCATCGCCAAGCTGCCCAAGCAACGTCAAACGCTGTTGTTTTCGGCCACCATGCCCAAAGACATTCAAGATCTGGCCGATAGCTTCTTGGACAATCCGGCTAAGGTCGAGGTCACGCCGCAAGCCACCACGGTTGAGAAAATCGCTCAGTCGGTTTATTTCGTCTCTAAACAAGAGAAGCGCCCGCTGTTAGAACTCCTCTTGCGTGAC
>JAYTAU010000093.1:0-2063 GCA_043737375.1 Planctomycetia bacterium | reverse complement strand
CGACATGATGCGTCGGCTCGCCTCGAATCTTGAACTCGACTTTGTAAGTCGTGTTATAGAACCGGTACTGCATTCGATAGCCGTCCCAAGTTTTCGGCGGGCAGGGATAGAACGTCATGCGCGTCCCGGCTTCGATGCGCAGTCCCAACAGCGTTTCAACGATCAGCCGATACATCCAACCCGCGCTGCCGGTATACCAAGTCCAACCGCCGCGACCTTCGTGCGGGGTCACGCTGTACACATCGGCGGCCATCACATACGGTTCGACTTTGTAAGTGTCGACGCCGGCCGCATCGGCCGCCCGATTGACAGGATTGATCATATTGAAGCATTCCCAAGCGCGTCGCCAATCGCCCAACAGGGCAAACGCCATCGTGGTCCAGACCGCGGCATGGGTGTACTGGCCGCCGTTCTCGCGAACGCCCGGCACATAGCCTTTGATATAGCCGGGTTCAGCGTCTCCCTTGTCGAACGGCGGGTCGAACAGTTTGATCAACCGCAAATCTTGACAAACCAGTCGATCGTAAACGGCGTTCATCGCGCTTTTTTTACGGGCAGGATCGTCCGCTTCGGCAATCACGGCCCAAGTTTGGGGCAATGCGTCGATCTGGCAATCGACGTTCGACGCCGACCCCAGCGGCTCGCCGTTATCGAAATATGCACGACGATAATAGTCACCGTCCCAGCCATGTAGTTCGATGTTTTGTTCGAGCGTGGCGGCTTCGGCTAAACACAGCTCGGCAAACGTCGTATCGCCGCGCTGCTGTGCGACCGGTGCGAATCGCTTCAGAATATTCAGCAAAAAGAACGCCAGCCAAACGCTTTCGCCACGCCCCTCGATGCCGACCAGATTCATTCCGTCGTTCCAGTCGCCGCAGCCGATCAGCGGCAACCCGTGCGAACCGTACTTCAGGCCGTATTCGATCGACCGCTTGCAATGCTCGTAGAGCGAGGCCGACACTTCGGACGTTTGCGGCAGCCCATAATAGCTTTCTTCCAACGGTGCCAGCGCGCGGTCGGTCAAAAACGGCGTTGATTCATCCAACACGCCCACGTCGCCCGTCCACTGCACGTAATGACAAGCCGCATAGGGGAGCCACAAATAATCGTCGGAGAATCGTGTACGCACTCCGCGTCCGAACGGCGGATGCCACCAATGTTGCACATCGCCTTCTTTGAATTGTCGCCCGGCCGAGCGCAGCAAATGTTGACGCGCCAACGCCCCGTTGATGGGCACCAGCGCCAGCGAGTCTTGTAATTGGTCGCGAAAACCGAAAGCGCCGCCCGATTGGTAGAAGCCCGATCGTCCCCAAAACCGGCAAGCCAATGTCTGATACGCCAACCAACCGTTGGCCAGTACATTCAGCCCCGCATCGGGTGTTTCGACATGCACGGCGCTAAGCGTGTGGTTCCAATAGTTCCAAACTTTTTCGAGCGTACGACGCGCATCGCCCACCCCTTTGAATCGCTGCAACAGCGCGCGCGCCTGATGCACATCGGGCGTGGCGCCGAGCATGAACACTAGTTCGCGTTCTTCGCCTTCGGCAAGTTCGACGGTGGCTTGAATTGCCGCGCAAGGGTCTAAGCCGGCACCGGCTTTGCCCGACAATTTCGTGCGAACCATGGCGGCCGGTTTCTCCAACGAACCGTTGCGTCCGACAAATTCGCCGCGGTCGCAGGTGACGGTGCGGCCGGCTTCGCTGCATTGATAGAACGCGACGTGACCACCGTATTCGATGCTGTAATAATTCCTGGCAAACAACGCGCCGGTCTGCGGGTCGATCTCCGACACGATATGCTGTGCCGACTGCGAGCGGCGCTCGCCGAGTACCCATTCCACATACCCTGTCACCGACCAAGTGCGCTTGCGGTTCGAGCGATTCTTGAGCTTGAGCAAACAAAATTTGACGGGCGCGTCGATCGCGACGAAGCTGCACAATTCGGCCGTCAAACCGGCTTCTTCGTATTCCCAAATGGTGTAGCCGAATCCGTGGCGACAACAATAATCGCGATTGCCGCGGGCAGGCAAGGGCGTCGGCGAGAAATAGCGTCCGGTTTCTTCG
>JAYTAU010000092.1:0-5261 GCA_043737375.1 Planctomycetia bacterium | reverse complement strand
GTTGATCAAGTATTAAGGTCACATCTGAATGCAGGCGACGTCGGTCAAAGTTGTCCCCGTTTGGCCATTGCTGCCCCCCATGTCTACTGCGCCGGTGGGCCAACGGCCCACTGTTCCTTAGCCCAGCCCAACGGGCTGGGTCATCAATCCAACAACGTCGTAAGCCCCAACGGGGCGCGATAACGGTGTGGTCTCAGCGCGGACATTGAACCTCATAACCGTCAGTGTTTGCCGTTATCGCGGCCCCTCAGGCCGCAGCAGATTCTATTTTTTTGTGACCCAGTCCTACGGACTGGGCTAAGGGATCTCGGCCCTTTGGGCCGAACGGTTGTTTAACGCACTTGGCGAACATAACGCAACTGGCAAATACTGTCGGCTCAATTGAACTTGCCGCTGATCGAGTTTTCCAGCCCGCGAATCTGATTGGTGATTTCTTTCTTGCGCTTGGCGTCGGTCTCTTCGGCCAGCAACGATTTCAGATTCTTGACTTGCTCCTTCATGCGTTTGATGTCCGCGGCCGTGTACTTCATCGGGTCTTGGGGCATATCGGTAACTCCTGGTTCACCTCGACCTTGGCAGCGGCAGTTACGAATTATTCCGCCACATGTCACAAATTCCCGAAAATGCGGAATAAATCGGATGCTTTTCCAGCTGTGCGAGGTTTGCAAACTCCATCGCTGAAACGACTTCGGCCGATCGGGGCCTTTCAGCCGCGCGCGAATTATTCCGCATATTGCACACTTTGGTTGCGCACTTTTTCGTGGGCTCTAACAATCGAATTCTCGAATCGTGCTTTCAGCGTCGAATAACGCATCCGATAAGCTAACCGAACTGCCGGCCTGATTTCAAGAAGGTCAGTCTCCCGTCGCCGGCTTTGCAGTTCAATCGCTACCGCCTACAATCGCGGGTGTTGAAAACCGCCATGTGACACGTGCCAGGAACGACCGGGTAAATTCAGCCGCTCGCAAGCCGGAATAAATTCCGGACTACTAGAGAAGCCGGAATGAATTCCGGCCTACGGGGAGAAGCCGGAAGGAATTTCGGAGTACGGGAGAAGCCGGAATAAATTCCGGCCTACGAAATTCCGGCTTACATTAGAACAGGCGACCGACTTTGTCTATCGACGATAAGATTACCGAAAAAATCCAGATCATTGGCATCGGCGACGACGGCCTCGACGGCCTCACCACGCACGCGCGCACGCTGATCCAGCACGCCGACTTGCTGTTGGGTGCCGAGACCACGTTGTCGCTCGTACCTGTCGGCAAGCAGCGCCGAATGACCGTCGGCGGCAACCTGAACGAAGCCATCGCGCGCATCGAAGCTTCCGCCGGGCAAGCGATCGTCGTATTGGCCTCGGGCGATCCGTTGTTCTATGGCGTGGCGCGCTACTTGTGCGACAAGCTGGGCAAAGACCGCTTCGAAGTCGTGCCGCATGTCAGCAGTATGCAACTTGCTTTTGCTCGCGTGAAGGAGAGTTGGGAAGATGCCTACTTGACCAACCTGGCCAATCATTCGATCGACCATGTGCTCGAAAAAGTTCGCATTGCCGACAAGGTGGGCCTGTTCACCAGCGAGGTGCACCCGCCTGCCGCCGTCGCGCGGGCGCTGCTCGAAAACCGCATCAACTATTTTACCGCGTATGTGTGCGAGAATTTGGGCTCGCCCGACGAGCGAGTTACCCATGCCGAGCTGACGGACCTGATTGGCGAGGAATTTTCGCCGCTGAATGTGATGATCTTGGTACGTAAGCCCGATGTGCCTGACGAACCGGCCGCGCTGGCGGGACGCCGTCTGTTCGGCAACCCGGACGAGTTGTTCTTGCAGTCGCGACCGAAGCACGGCTTGCTGACGCCGAGCGAAGTGCGTGCCATGGCGATCGCGCAGTTATCGCTTCGGCCCGATAGCACCATGTGGGACATCGGTGCAGGTAGCGGATCGGTCTCGATCGAGGCGGCGCAAATTGCCTCGCGAGGAAAGATTTATGCCATTGAAGTCGACCCGGCCGATCATGAATTGATTGTCACCAATGCCGAGCGATTCGAGTTGAAAAACATCGTGGCCGTGCTGGGGCACGCGCCCGACGCGTGGGAGAAATTGCCTGATCCCGACGCGATTTTTGTCGGCGGCAGCGGGCGAGATATTCGGCGGATGGTTGACCTGGCGTATCAACGGTTGATGCGAGGCGGGCGACTGGTGGCCAATGTCGGCAGCATTGAAAGCCTGTCGAGCGTCGAAGAAGTGCTACGCAAGCACGTGCCCGACGTGCAGGTCTGGATGATCAACATTGCGCGCGGGACGTATCAGTTGGACCGCGTGCGATTCGATGCGCTCAACCCGACATTTGTGCTGGCGGTGACCAAACCGCGGTAGTGCGCAGTAGCGAACGAACAATCGGCAAATTCACCACCGAGTCACAGAGGACACAGAGCAGCAAATGGGGAAATTGGAAATGGGGAATGAAAACCAATTTGAACGCTTAACGATTATAGCCACGAGCAGGTAATATTTTATTCCCCATTCCACATTCGCCTTTCCCCATTTTCTTCACTCGGTGTCCTCTGTGACTTTGTGGTGCAACCTTTCTGAATGTCGAGTGACGCCCGTATGACGCAGCCGCTTTCGCCGCCGCCCTCTGATCAACATCGTCCGGACGAATTGCCGCTCGATGTGATCGCCGTCGGCGCGCATCCCGACGATGTCGAGATCGCCTGCGGCGGCACGTTGGCCAAACTGGTCGATCAGGGGTATCGCGTCGGCATCGTCGATTTGACCGACGGCGAGCCGACGCCGCTCTCGCCCGGCCCGCACGTGCGACTGGCGGAGGCCGAGCGGGCTGCCGAGGCGCTGGGCGTGCAGGTGCGCATTCAACTGGGCATGAGCAATCGCCGGTTGTTCGATAGCTTCGAAAATCGCGTCGCGCTGGCCAAGGTGTTTCGCCGCTATCGGCCCCGGTTGGTGATGGGCTTCGGCGAGAAGACGCCGCTCGCGTCGCCCGACCATTACCAAGCGATGCAGATCACCGACGCGGGAATTTTTTATTCGCGACTGTCGAAGTGGGACGACGTGTTCGACCACTTGCCGGTGCATCCGATCCAAAGTTACTTGTACTATACGCTGGCGTTTAGTTCGTTGGAAACACCGGCCGGGGCAGGGCACTTGGTGGTCGATATCAGCGACACGATCGAAAAAAAGCTGGCGGCGGTGCGCTGTTATGAAACGCAGTTTCCGCCTGCCAAGGCGCACGTGCTGGAGCGCGTGCGGGCGATCGGTCTGCATGTGGGCACTGCGGCCGGGTTTGTCTGCGGCGAGCTGTTCAGCAGCCCCAAAACATTGGGCACGCGCGATCTGATGTCGTTTCTATTTGGCCCGGAAAAGCCTGCGCCGGTGTAAGCCGTTTGTAGTAGCCGCGATTTTTTATAGCCGCGGCCTTTGTAGCCGCGTCTCTCCGAGACGCGGATGTCGGTCTCGGAGAGACAGATCTACAAAAACGTGGTAAGCTGTGACGGTTCGGCTCGATCGAATGCAGACGTGACGATTAAATGTCCGAAGTGACCGATATTGATTTTGATTCGTCAAAACTTTTCGTCACCCGGCTCTATCATGCACCGACTTTATCGGCAATCGATCGCCAGAACCTTGCTGAGGGCGGCTGCTGTGTTAATTATGGCCCCGCTCTTGTTCACCGAAGAGACAACGCGCGCGAGTGAAAATGGGTGCGTTAGCTGTGAATCGTGTCTCAAGGGTTCTTGTTTCGAATCGGCCGCTTCGAGTTGCGACTGTACCTGCCGGAACGGAGGGAGTTCCAATAATTCCTGTCGCACCTGCGGCCTGCGCGACCGCAAAAAATTGCTGCACTGGCCCGGCGGCGAGGTGTCGTATATCACCGGCGACGAGCCGGAAGAACCGTTGGTGACCGATCGCCCCGACTTTACCGAAGCCACGCCGACCGTCGGCCTGGGCCGTTCGCAAGTCGAATTCGGCTACACCTATATTCGCGATGAGAACGGCGGGGAACGTTTCAGCGGGCATTCGTATCCCGAGTTGCTGTACCGTGTCGGAATCGCGGCAGAATGGCTCGAATTTCGGGTCGGTTGGAATTATGCATCTGAACGCGTGACGGTCGGCGGTGTCGGCGACACGGTGGATGGCGCCGAGGATTTGTACTTGGGTTTTAAAGTCGCATTGACCGAGCAAGACGGTTGGTTGCCCGAGACCGCCATCATGCCGCAGATGACGGTGCCGACGGGTGCGCGCGCGTTTACCAGCGATGAGGTGATGCCGGGCATCAACTTTTTATATAGCTGGGAGCTGAACGACTTTTTGTCGATCGGCGGCAGCACGCAAGGGAACCGGGCGTTCGACGGCGCGACCGATTTCTACGAAGAGTATGCTCAGTCGGTCACGATCGGGTATAGCCTCACCGAAAAATTAGGTGCCTTCACGGAGTGCTATGGAATATTTCCGCACCATGCTGAAACGGCTTTCACCGAGTATTACTTCGACACCGGTTTGACGTACAAATTTTCCGACAACGTTCAGGTGGATTGGCGTGCCGGTTGGGGGTTGAACGAGCAGTCGGATGATTTCTTCACTGGTGTAGGCGGGGCAGTGCGGTTTTAGAGGTGCAGTGTAGATCTCTCGCGGATTTTTTCGTTCCCGCGCTTTCTCGTTCCCACGCTCCGCGTGGGAACGGACGCTTCGGACGCTCTGCGTCCATTACTATTGGCGCAAGCTGTTTCACCTCGTGTTTCACCTCGACGCGATGCCGCGGAGCGGTCGGAAGGCGCGTTCCCACGGGGACCGTGGGAACGAGATTAAGCTTCGTCTCTCACGCTTTTCCCCGCACGCTCCACCCGCCACGTCCCTCGCGTTTGGCGTGCTCGCGTTTCAATGCGCGAACTTTATTGGCGGCTTCCAGCGCGCTTTCGGCCTGGCCGGTGACTTCGAACAGAAACCGGCTGGGGACCGACGAGCGCGGTTTGCCCCATTTCATACGCGACAGGGCCAACGTCATCGTCAGTCGATCCTGAGCGCGCGTGATGCCGACGTAGCACAGGCGGCGCTCTTCGTCGATGGCGTCTCCCTCGGCTTCGACACTGCGATGATGCGGCAATAGCCCCTCTTCCATACCCACCAGATAGACTTGCGGGAACTCCAAACCCTTGGCCGCATGCAGTGTCAACAGCGCGATGGCGTTGCGTTGCAGTTGCGACTCCTTGTCGCGGTCGCTCTCGCGATCGCCCAGGGTTATTTCGTCG
>JAYTAU010000091.1:0-2067 GCA_043737375.1 Planctomycetia bacterium | reverse complement strand
TGGATTTTAACGTCGATCCCCAGGTTTTGCTTCCACTGATGTTGCAACAGCTCGGCAATCGGCTGGTGCATCTCATGCGTGTTGTACTGAATGGTAATCGTCGGAAAGCCGCGACCGTCGGCGTAGCCGGCTTCGGCGAGTAACGCGCGAGCCCGCGCGACATCGTATTCGGGGCACGTCGCAGGCTTGTAGGGAGAGTACTGCGAAACCGTAGGCGGCACAAAACTCTGCGCAATGGTTTGCCCGGCGCGAGCGATGTTCTCGACAATTTCGCGCTTGTTGACGCTCATGGCCAGCGCCTGGCGAACGCGAATGTCCTTGAGCGCCTCTTGCGTGACATTTAGCCGGTAATAGTAGGTGCCCAGGTAGGGTGCCGTCTGAAAATCGGGATATTTTCGCCGCAGTAGCTCGGGCACGATGCTGGGCGGCACCGACTGGATCCATTCGACTTGCCCGGTGAGATAGAGGTTCAGTGCCGTGGTCTCGGATTCGGCGGCCAAGGCATCGACTATATTCAGATGCACGTTGTCGCGGTCCCAATACGTTTCGTTCTTGACCAAGCGAATACGATCACGCAATCGTCGAAACTGCAACTTGTAAGGGCCGTTGTTGACGATGTTTTGGGGTTTGATCCAATCTTGATTTTCATACGACTCGACACAGGCGCGATTGACCGGCGCATAGACATAGAAGGCGGTCAAATCCAACAGATAAGGCACCGGATGGTTCAGTTTGACTTGTAGCGTGCGCGGGTCGAGCGCCTGGATGCCAACGGTCTCGAAGTCGGGCAGCAGCCAGGCGTAGGGTTCGCCATCGATGCCGTTTTTTTCGAAGCGACGCCGACGGCCGTCGACGTCGACAATATAGGTGGGAGAAAGCGTTGGATTGGCAACAGCCCAGTTGTAGGGGTCCGAGATTCGGCGTTGAACTTCTGCACTCATTTCGTCGCTTGGCTTCCCTTGTCCGGCCGCATTTAACGCGGCCAGCTTGGGATTGTCCGCCGGTTCAATCGCTAGCAGTTTTCCGCGGATAATGCGGCCGGCGGCGAACGGTCGCGCTTCGGGCTCGCGCTCGGGCAATTCAACCTCGACCGCATCGCCCACGACTAATTGTGTTTTCGAGAATTTTTCGGCATTCTCGATGTACCACATTTCATAGGCGTATTCGGCCCCAAACGCCGGGTGCAACGTGCGACGCCACGACCAAACAAAATCATCGGCAGTCACTGGCGTGCCATCGGTCCAAAGTGCGTCGTCGCGCAGCCGAAAGGTATAGGTCCGCTTATCTTCCGAAATCGTCCAGGACTCGGCGACACCTGGCAAGGGACGCAGATCCTTGGGATCGAACGTGGTCAGCCCCTCGAAGAGTGCCATGACGATCCGCCCCTCGGGCACTCCGGTAACATTCGCCGGGTCCAGCGTTTTGACATCGTTGCCATTCACAAACGTGTAGTCGGCTGGCGGCAACGTGCCAAACGAAACCGCGTATACGGTCGCTGCTAGCAGCAAACCAAGTACAACGGTCCAAAACACATGGCGTCGATTTAATCGGGGCATACATCGAATACGGACGGTAGTGTATCAAGTTCGACTGCGGACGAGCCGCCGCATTATCGTAACGCGGTCACACAAGCTGTGTAAATGTTGTTTGATGAACCGAATTCTGCCGAAAAGTCCGACCGACGAACATGGATATTCTTTGTCGCTACAATAAGTCGCCGAGAAACCGCGTGTTTTCCGGGTTCCGGCTCTTCCCAGACGCAACGGCCCGCAGGTAAAATAAACGGGTCAGACGGTTTTGATTCGACGAAATTCGCGCCGCGTTCTGTGGTCGAGAAGAATCAAACCGCACGTTTGGGCAGTCCTTTCAAAATTGCGCATCGCAAATTCGTTTCCGTCCAGTAATGCAGTTCTTCGAACGCCCTGGGTTTTCGTTTGTACGGCATGACATGCGCACTGGAGCTGGATATTTATCGTGCTGCTTGGCTGTCGTGAGCCCCGTTGCATCACCTCGATCGGATTGTCGACCTTCAGTTTAGGAACGGAGTTATGAAAGTGATCGAGAAGC
>JAYTAU010000090.1:0-5271 GCA_043737375.1 Planctomycetia bacterium | reverse complement strand
AACGGAATGAATTCGGCTTTACTTTCGTAGGTCAGGCGGTGTGAGCGTCTCGAAAGTAGATCGGAATTTTTGTTGGGCACGATATGCCGTAAACCCTTCAGCCCCCGGCTTCGCCGGGGGCTGAAGGATTGTCGCCGACTTGGCACAGCACCTACAAATCTGACACTCACACGTCGATCAATCGGCACCAGGCTGATAGAATCGGCTGTTTCGACAATCATTCGCTTCATTGTTCCACAACGCTGATGGCCCTGCTGAGTTTGCGCGATGTATCGTTCGGGTTTGGCGGGCCACCACTGTTGGCCGAGGCCACGCTACAGATCGAACGCGGCGAACGGGTCGGCCTGTTGGGTCGTAACGGAGCCGGTAAGTCGACTTTGATGAAGCTGATTCTCGGCGAACTGGCACCGGACTCGGGGGAGATCGCGCGCGAACAGGGAATGCGGGTCGCGAGTTTGGTGCAAGAGGTGCCACGCGAACTCGTGGGTACGGTGTTCGAGGAAGTCTCGCGCGGATTGGGCGAGTTGACTGCAATGGTCGCCGACTACCATCGCGTGAGCCAATTGTATGCCGAGAAACACACGTCGCAATTGCATGACGAACTTGATCGCCTGCAACATGCGATGGAACAGGCCAACGCCTGGCAATTGCACGCACGGGTCGAACGAGTGCTATCGCGGATGTCGCTCGATGGCGAAGTGGATGTTGCATCGTTATCGGCCGGTATGAAACGCCGCGTGCTGCTGGCCAAAGCCCTGGTGCTAGAGCCCGACCTGTTATTATTGGACGAGCCGACGAACCATCTCGACATTCAATCGATCGAATGGCTTGAAGACTTTTTGCTGCGGTACGAAGGCACGTTGGTGTTCGTCACCCACGATCGGATGTTTTTGCGGCGACTGGCCACGCGAATTTTAGAAATCGATCGCGGGCGGCTGACCAGTTGGTCGTGCGATCATGCCACGTATCTGGTTCGCAAACAGGCCGCGCTCGATGCCGAGTCGCAACAGTTCGCACTATTCGACAAAAAGTTGGCCGAAGAAGAAAAGTGGATTCGCACCGGCATTAAAGCTCGGCGAACTCGCAACGAAGGCCGCGTGAGAGCGCTGGAAGACCTACGTCGCCAACGCGAGTCGCGGCGCGAGCTGTCGGGCGACGTACGACTGGCCGCGACCGAAGCCGAACGCTCGGGCCGGTTGGTGGTCGAAGCCAAGAATATCACCGTGGGCTTTGGCGAACGAGTTGTCCTGCGCGATGTGACCACCGCGATCATGCGCGGCGATAAGATCGGCATCTTGGGACCGAACGGATCGGGAAAGACAACATTGCTGCGAACATTGCTGGGCGAACTTACGCCGCAGTCCGGAGAGTTGCGACACGGCACTCGACTTGAGATCGCCTACTTCGACCAGTTGCATGCGCAGTTGGACGAAAACAAAACGGTACTCGACAACGTGACCGACGGCAGCGATCGACTGACGATCAACGGCAAGTCGCGACACATCATCGGTTACCTCGAAGATTTCTTGTTTCCTCCCGAGCAATCGCGCTCGCTGGTCAAGTTTCTCTCGGGCGGAGAGCGCAACCGGCTGTTGCTGGCGCGGCTGTTCACCAAAGCGTCGAACGTGCTGGTGTTGGACGAACCGACCAACGACTTGGATATCGAGACGCTCGATTTGCTGGAGTCGCTGTTGGTCGATTATCAGGGCACCGTGTTACTAGTGAGTCACGACCGCGAGTTCATCAATAACGTGGTGACCAGCACGCTGGCACTGGAGGGCAATGGCGTCGTTAAAGAATATGCCGGCGGTTACGACGATTGGCTGCGGCAGCGAAAACCGAGCAGTGCCGCCGCAAAGAATGCCGTATCTAAAACTGCGGAAAACATATCGGCCCAAGCAGCCGGCTCCAACACCCCGACCGTCGTCGAGCCGACGGTTTCGCGCGGCGATGCGATGGCAACCGCAACGACTATCCGGGCCAAAAAGCTAAGTTATAAAGAACAACGCGAGCTCGAAGGCTTGCCCGAGCGCATCGCAACGTTGGAAACCTCGCAACAACAGCTTCACGCGACGATGGCCGAGGCTTCGTTCTATCAAAGGCCTGCTGCGGAAATCGTCAAGACCAAGGCGGAATTAACGCGTATCGACAACGAGTTATCGCAAGCGTACGCGCGATGGGAAAATCTCGAGTCGGGGTAACAGAGTGGTGGGTAGTGCGGTGACGCGTTTTCGACCTTCGTAATTCGTAATTCTCCCGACCCCTCCTGCCATTGTCTCCTCTCGACCTAAAAGCCCATCGTGACGAGCGGCGGCTGACGATTACTTGGTCGACGGACCATGTCGGCGAATATTCGTTCGTTCAGTTGCGCGGCGAATGCAACTGTGCGGGATGTGTGGACGAGAATACCGGCGTGCGGATTCTTGATCGCACCAAGATCGCCACCGACATTTCCGTTCGCGATATGCAACTGGTCGGAAATTATGCCTTACGCATTCACTGGTCCGATGGGCACAACACGGGGCTGTATACTTGGGACCATCTGCATAAACTTTGCCCTTGTTCGCAGTGCCAGGGTAACCAAACGGCTACAAATATTAGCTAGGAACCGTACACATAGCTCGACCATGATGTCGGTTCGGCCGGGGTAAACCTGCGCTTTCTCGCGATTACTTTGGCCGCCTAAATACTGGCAACCGGCGCCGCCGGCAAGTAAACTCTTGGATGTTGGTGAACCGACGACCTCGGATTCGCATACACAGAGCTGCGTCCGCAGAACTGCTCGACGTTAGTCGTCTTGCCGATTGGCGAGCCTTTATCATTTGAGGCTTCCCGACGATCGCTCGCGTTGCAGTCCCGCCCACCCTTCCCCCGCCCACCGATCATCTAGGAAATCATCGCATGAAAGTCGCTATATTGGGCTCGCTGCTGCTGGCTTTTTGCGTGTTTGGAAACTGTTCGCCGTTGATTAGTGCCGATCAATCAAAATCCGATCCAGCGACGGCCGAGCCTGCCAAGGCTAACTCGAAAGCGGAGAAGCCGGCGGACGAGAAACCTGCTAAGCCGATCCGAGCACTGTTGATCACCGGCGGTTGCTGCCACGACTACGAAAAGCAAAAGAAGATTTTATCCGAAGGCGTTTCCTCGCGGGCGAATGTCGAGTGGACCATCGTTCACGAAGGGGGCAGTAAGTCGGATCATAAGGTCAGCATCTACAGCAATCCCGATTGGGCCAAAGGCTACGACGTGGTCGTGCATAACGAATGCTTTGCCGGCGTGAATGACGAAGCATTCATCAACGGCATTCTCAAGGCGCACCGCGACGGCGTGCCTGCAGTTAATTTGCATTGCGCGATGCATTGCTACCGACCCAAAGGATTTCAAGGTTGGTTCGAAATGCTGGGACTGCAAAGCTCGGGACACGGTCCACAAACACCGATCGAAATCACCTACGTCAAAAAAGATCACCCCATCACCAAGGCACTCGACGATTGGACCACGATCAACGAAGAACTGTATAACAACCACAAGATTCATGATACCGCCACACCTTTGGCGCGCGGTAAGCAAGGCAAGGAAGATGTCGTGGTCACCTGGATCAACGACTATCACGGCACGCGGATCTTTTGCACGACGATCGGGCACAACAATGCGACGATCGCCGATGCGCGATATTTGGACTTAGTCACCGCAGGGCTACTTTGGTCGGTGGATAAGCTGGATGCGAAGCACGTCAAACCAGCGAAGCCGTCGGAAACAAAGAGCGCGAATGAGTCTAAGTAGCGGCTGAGCTCGTCGAACCAGCCGTCAACGCCTACCGTAGAAAGTGTTGGCTTGCTATTTGTGCTGATATCAAACCGACAAATTCTCGCGAAAATCATTAGCGCACAATCTACCTAACCGTCGAAACGCGATGCCAATGCTGCGAAACACCAAGAATTGTCTCCTGATTTGCTCGCTTCGACGGTAGTCGAATTGTTTCAACCTGTACACAATAACGGGGGTCGGATACGAACATTAAATCCGAGTGATGATCACAAACCCCAAAGTATCGCCTATATAGTCCGCGTTAGATAAACTCACCGCTCGCATCATACGCCGCCAAACAATCTGGCACTCCGCATTTCCCCCTCACCATGCTTGAACGCGAAACCACGCCTGTTGCCGCTGCCAGCACAAGCCAGGGTGCAATTCAACGTTTGGAGAAAACCGCGGCTGCGGTAGCCGTTCCAGCGTCCGCGGTAGTTATACCAACAGTTCCCATAACCGCCGCTCCCAAACAGCAGACACCTGGCAATCATCCACCGCCCGGCAAAGGCAGCACTTGGATCTCGCTGCTTGTTTTCACCCTATTCGGAATTGGCTGTTATTTTGCTTATCCGTGGGTTCTGCCCTGGATTCAATCGTTGCAGCCGCAGCGCGCCGAGAAAAAATCGGGCGGTGCTCGAGTGGTTCCGGTCGTGACTGCCGAAGCGCGTCGCGGCGATATGGATTTGTATCTGACAGGGCTTGGAACAGCGACGGCTTTTAACACCGTTACCGTGCGCAGCCGGGTAGACGGCGAGCTAGTCAAGGTACTGTTCTCCGAAGGTGAACTGGTCAAGCAAGGGCAACTACTCGCTCAGATCGACCCGCGAGAGTTGCAGTCTCGCTTGAACGAAGCCAAAAGTCAGTTGAAGCGCGATCAGGCCACGCTTGCCAATGCCGAACGCGAACTGAATCTTTACCGCGAGCTGGTCGCTAACCGATCGGTCAGTCAACAGACGTTCGACGCTCAACTCTCCACGGTTCGGCAAACTGCGGCGATCGTGCAGACCGACGAAGCGGTTGTCGAAAACGCCGCGTTGCAGCTCAGCTATTGCGAAATCACGGCACCCATCGGCGGGCGAATCGGCTTGCGTTCCGTCGATCAAAACAATTTAATGCGGGCCAACGATCCCGGCGGTCTGGCCGTGATTACGCAACTTCAGCCCATCGCCGTGATCTTCACGATTCCGCAAGACAAGATTTCACAAGTGCAACGAAGAACCGCCACGGGCGATGAGCTGGCCGTCGAAGCATTCGATCGTGACTTGCGAAACAAACTGGCGACCGGCAAACTCTCGGCGATCGACAATCAGGTCGACTCAACCACGGGCACCATACGGTTGAAGGCGGTCTTTCCCAACGAAGATAGTATGCTGTTTCCCAACCAATTTGTTAATGCGCGACTGTTAGTGGACACCAAGCGCGACGTGGTGATCGTTCCTGCGGCCGCGGTGCAGAGGGGAC
>JAYTAU010000089.1:0-5273 GCA_043737375.1 Planctomycetia bacterium | reverse complement strand
CGTTGTAATTCATAATTGGCCCCGGCAGCATCGCCATGCCTTCTGCATCGCCCAACGCTCGTCCGCCGCGCCTACAGTTCGGTCTAAGCGCCGTGCTGCTGACCATGCTGGTGGTCGGAGTTGCGGCCGCCGGTTTTGCCGGCTTAGCCGACAGCGGCGATCTACAAGCAGGCGCGATCATTCTGGTGCTTGTCGCGCCGTTCGTGCTGATGATTTTGTTAAGTACGTTTCAATCGCTGCAAAGTTGGTTGGCCCGACGCCGCGAATCGAAAGCGCGTAATAAAGCGGACATGGAACTTTGACGATTTGGTCGCGGTTCGCGTGACGATGATAAAGTTCGCGGCTTTACAGCACGACTTTCATTCAAGCACGCCTCGTCGCTGGGTGCCATGCCCACTGCCCTGAGTGGGCATGAATCGGGTGACTCTCAAACCGCGGCTCGATTCACATGCCCGCTTAGCGGCGGGCAGAGCGCCCGACCGTACACGGAATATATCCGAAGAGCTCAGTAATGCTCACCACGATATAAATCCCGTTCTACGAAGAGTTACGCCGGTCGTGTGTCGTAATGCGCATCTTCCACACGACGGCCAACGGCGCGGCGATCATCATTCGAGCCGGCCAACAAATCGCGAGGCACCACTTGATTGCTCATCGTATCGACCTCGGCTCGATTGCGCGTCAGCCAGGTCAACAGCGCCGGCAGCAATACCAACGACGTAATCAGGCAACAAGTAATGCCGATGGTCAACACGCGCCCTAAGCTTTGCAGCCCCTGATGGCTGGCAATCATCAGACTTCCAAAGCCGATGATCGTCGTCACCGCATCGACCATTACCGCGATTGCCGTGGCCGGTGTCATGCGGTAGGGGCCCGGCTGCTCCAGAAAGTTATGGACAATGTGTACGCCGTAATCGACACCCAGCCCCACGATCAGCGGCAGTGCAATCAAATTAGCCGGGTTCAGCGGGATGTTCAACAACCCCATCAGTCCGAAGGTTTGCACCATGCTGAGTGCGAGCGGGAACATGGCGAACAAGCACAGCCAGACACTGCGAAAATCCAACCACAGCACGATGGCGATCACAATCGTCGCATATAGCGCCGCGTGTTGATAACTCTGTTTCATTTCGAGCGAGGCTTCGTAGGCTTGCAGCGGGTTGCCGGTCACCTTGACATCGACCGTGCGTACGTCATGCACGAATTGTCCGAGTGATTCGATGTCCCAGATGTTTCCTTTGCCGTAAATTTTGAGCAAATGGCGACCGTTGTGCCCGACGAATCGATCGACCAGGCTCTGTGGCAAGTCATTCAAACGAGGCGGATTCGGATTAGCAATCCCTTTCAACGCATGCAATCGGCTCAGCAGATCGCCCGCCATGCTCTGTTGAAATTGCGATAACGCGGCGAAGCACTCGGCAGGTTGCATACTTCGTAGCCTCTCGCGAATTTGTTCGATTTGGCGAGCACAGTTAGCTCCGCCCCCGACGCGCGATACTAAATTCTGTGCCTGCGCTAATCGTTGCCCCAACTCATCCAATGAGTCGACAGAGATCAACGGCGGTCGTTCGGGCAAGTTGGTTAGCATGGCGTCGATCCGCTGGATCACCGGCTGCTTTAGCTCATGGTCGACCGGCAGCATCGACACGATTTCTTCCGTCCGTTCGACCGACGGCAACGCCAGGAACTGTTGCTTGCGCTGCAGCAGCGCTTCGCGGCTGTCGGCAATCGACAACGCATACCACACGCTCTGATCGCTTTCGTCCAGCAGTTTTCGTTCAAGCTCGACGCTCTCAAGTCCGATCGGCTGCATATTCAGCAAATTATGGTCGTACCAAAGTTTCGGCAAACCCATCGCCAAGAACACCGAAGCGGCAATGCCCGCGGCAAACACGGCCCGCGGCATTCGCATCAGCGGTGCCAGCAACGCATGCACCGGCACCGGCTCGGGTATGCGTTGACCCAGCTTGTTGCGATCGACCAGATAAATGAACCCTGGCAACAACACAAGTTGAGCGACCGCACATAACAGAATGCCGCCGCCGGCAATGATGCCCAGCTCCGACACGCCGGTAAAACTCGTCAATCCGGCGGCAAAAAAGGCAATTGCCGTAGTCAGCGCACCGGTGGAAATACCGGGTCCGACTGCGCCCATCGCTTCAAGTATTGCTTCGCGACAAGCTTGCCCTTCGCGGCGCAGTTGCATGTAGCGCGCCGCGTAATAGGTGCCGAAGTCGATGCCGATGCCGATCAGCGTCGCAGTGAACGTGACGCTAAGAATGTTGAGGTGTCCCACCGTCAAGGTGACATATCCAAATGCCCAAGCCATGCCGATCAATAGCACCAGGTTCGCCAACAACGCGTGGCGCACTCCGCCGAATCCGGCAATGGTCACGATCGCAACGCCGATCAACGACAGGATGCCGGCCCACAGCATCGACGATTGGCTGGCGCGCATTTCGTCGTTTTCCATGACCGGCAATCCGGTCAACCCGATTTTCGCTTCGGGGTGGCGTAGTCGCGATTGTTCGATGAGTTTGCGCAGCGCGTCGATGGCTTCCGTCCGCGGGGCCAGCTTGTCATCGCCCGGCGCGAGTCGCAGCAATACGAATCCCAGTTTGCCTTCGCCGTTCAACAAATATTCGCTGCCCAGTTCGCTGATCGTCGATAGCGATTCGGGCATTCCCGGCCAAGGTGAGAGATAACGCCGCTGCTGACCATGCAGACCAGCCAGCAACCCTTCGGTAAATCGCTGTAATTCGGCTTGGGCCAACGCGACGGCCTGTTGAGGATCGACGGTGCTGTTGGCGATTGGGTTTTGAGCGGCTTGCATCGCGCCTTGCAATTGCCCCGTCAAATTTCCCAACATGGTGCCGACTTTAAGCTGCGCCCATTGGCCCTGCACTATGCCGACCGAGCCTTGCAGAAACTGCTCCATGCCGGCCAAATCGTTCGACGCGACATAGTGCAAACCCTTGGCGCGGATCTTGGTCAGATCGACTTCATGCAGAATTGCGCGAAACAGTTGCTCGTCGCGACTCAGCAGCGCCGAAAGCTCTTGGAGCACCGGCACGACCTGATCGCGACTGGTGCCTTCGACGACGATCACCGCATCATCGTCGTCGCCGAACTCCTGGATATACTCGATCCAGAGGCGGTTGTAGTCGCTATTGGGGTTGAGCAGATCGAGCCGGCTGGACTTGTAGCCCAGTCCGAAAAACGTCAGCACCAACGAACCTAGCGCAAGCCCCAGACCGATGCTGACCGCCGCCACCGGATAGCGCAGCACGGCCCGCGTGATATGCAGCAGTAGACGAGCGAGCAGGGGCAAATGCCTGGCATTGGCCGGCGGCTTCCGTTCCGCGGACATCGAATGCTTCCGTGCCTGGTGAATCGATTTCGGGCGGCAATGCCCGAATGTAAGAACCTCGGCATTGTACCGGCCAAACGGTTTTCTCTGAAAGGTTGCTTTTGGCTGCTAGCTAGCAATAGCAACAGGAATTCAATACATCGATTTCCTGGCTTACGAGTCGGGCTAAGATTATCAACTATTCTTCCCTTTGCGCCTTTGCGCGAGATTTTTTTTTGCTTGTATCAGCTAGCACAACGAGGTGGTTTTCCAGTCGATCGTTTGATCTCCGCAAGAACGCAAATTCTGCGGCAGACGGCTTGCTAGCATTTTTGCTAGACTGTCGCAACTTGAACCTTCGACTCTAGCGCACGAGATGCCGGCATGTCCGCAGCAATGAATTTCGATGTCGTGGTGATCGGCACCGGCCCGGGCGGCGAAGGAGCCGCCATGCAAGCGGTCAAGCTCGGCAAGACGGTCGCCGTGATCGAGCGCGAAAATAAAATCGGCGGCGGTTGCACCCACTGGGGTACCATCCCCAGCAAGACGTTGCGCTACGCGATTTTTCGAATGACCGACGCCAACCAGAATCCGCTATTCCGCGATGCGGGCGTCTCGTTGCGATTGCCCTTTCCCATGCTGCGCAAAAGCGCCAATCGTGTGATCGAGCAACAGGTTCACGTGCGAACCGGCTTCTACGATCGCAATCATATTCCGGTCATCAGCGGTCACGGCCGATTCGTCGATTCGTACACGGTCGAAGTCGACGAACCCAGCGGGGCCAAACAACGCATCACCGCCAAGGGCATCATCATCGCCACGGGTTCGCGACCGTATCGCCCGCCCGATGTCGATTTCAAACACCCCCGCATTTTCGACAGCGACACGATTTTGGATTTGGATCATACGCCGCAATCGATTACGGTGTATGGCGCGGGGGTCGTCGGTTGCGAATACACCTCGATGTTTCGCAACCTCGAAAGCAAAGTCAATCTGATCAACACGCGCGGGCGACTGCTCGAGTTCTTGGACGATGAGATCACCGATGCGCTGAGTTATCACATGCGCGACCGAGGCGTGTTGATTCGCCACGACGAGGTCTATCAGCGAGTCGAAGGCCGCGACGACGGCGTGGTGCTGTACCTGAAAAGCGGCAAGCAACTCAAAACCGACGTGCTGCTGTGGGCCAACGGGCGGACCGGAAATGCCGAGAACCTCGGTTTACAAGAGATCGGCCTAGTCCCGAACGAACGCGGACAGATCGAAGTCAACGAGAACTTTCAGACCACGCATCCGCATATTTACGCTGTCGGCGATGTCATCGGCTGGCCTTCGCTGGCCAGCGCTGCGTATGTGCAAGGTCGATTTGCCGCCACGCATTTGATCAACGGCTGCGGCGATCATCAGCTAGTCCGCGATATTCCGACCGGCATTTATACCAGCCCGGAGATCAGCTCGTTGGGAAGAACGGAGCGCGAGCTGACTGCCGCCAACGTGCCCTATGAAATTGGTCACTCGTTATTCAAGAGTTTGGCCCGCGCGCAAATCACCGGTCAGACCGTCGGCATGCTCAAGCTGTTGTTTCATCGCGAAACCCTCGAGCTGCTGGGCATTCATTGCTTCGGCGCAAATGCGTCGGAAATTATTCATATCGGTCAAGCGATTATGTCGCAACAGGGATCGGCCAACACATTGTTGTATTTTATCAACACGACGTTCAACTATCCCACCATGGCCGAGGCTTACCGAGTCGCAGCGTTGAATGGCTTCAACCGGCTGTTTTGACCGCTGTAAGGTTACCACGGAGACGCGGAGGCACGGAACAGCAGGGCTAACGCACACTATATAGTAGCTGCATTCACGTGCAGTCACATGTTGTTGCGACCATACTGTGTTGCTGCTGTGCTTGAAGGAAATGCTATCA
>JAYTAU010000088.1:0-2071 GCA_043737375.1 Planctomycetia bacterium | reverse complement strand
CCATGCCAACCCGATGCAATCTAGCGCAACCTGGGCGACACTCGCCATTCGCATCGAGGGTACGGAGCCTGAAGTCGCTTGGATGATCGACACGCTGCGCGGTGAACTGCGTTTATGCTCGGCCGAAATGAAAGTGCTAGACGACGGTGCCGCAGAATCGGCTTGGCAAAGCCTGATCGAATTCCCTGCCGGCAATGGCTTGCCCGGCCAGTCGCAGTCCACAACATTGCAATTGAGTGTTCCGCCCAGTCGAACTGTCTCCATGATCCAACTCATTCGTAACAGTGTCAGCGCATGCTCGATCCAAGCACACGCCGGCAACGGCATCATCGTCGCGCGGCTTGACGATGTCGGCGCGAGCGATGTCTCGCGGATTCTCGTTTCGCGATTGCAGCCCGCTGCGCAACAACACGGCGGGCGGGTCGTCGTGCTGCATAGCCCTACGCTCGGCGAACTGACAAGGCAGGCCGTGTGGGGAGCGCCGGACGATTCTGTTATGCTGATGAATGCCGTCAAGCAACAGTTCGATCCGCACGGCTTGCTGAACCCAGGCCGTTTTGTTTACACCAGCCCATGAGTCCTGTGCTTCCCGAACAGCCAACGAAGACAAGCGGGCCCTTGGCCGCGCCGCTAAGCAACACTCACGATACTAACGTCGTTTTGCCCGTCACCAATGCGTCGAATCCCGGCGCGGGCATCGATTACGGGCTGTTCTTGGATTGCGTGCATTGCGGCCTCTGCACGGCTTCGTGCCCTACCTATGCCGAACTGGGAGACGAGAACGACGGCCCACGCGGACGTATCTATTTAATGCGCGCCGTGACCGACGGGCGGCTGGAACTTGATCATAGTGTGCGGCGACATTTAGAACTATGTCTCGATTGCCGGGCGTGCGAAACGGCCTGTCCCTCGGGCGTGCAATACGGCAAGCTGATCGAGCCGTTTCGTGTCGCCATGGAACAGACCGGCGACGGGCCGAAGCGCAGCGACGATTGGTTTCATCGCTGGATTCTATTCGGCATTTTTCCATTTCCAAGTCGTATGCGTAAGGCGCTGCTACCCGCGCGAATTGCTCAACGACTCGGCTTGATGACGCTACTGGAAAAAACGGGACTGATCAACCTGTTACCCCCGCGGTTGCAACAACTTGTACGGATGTTGCCGCCTCCCCGCCGGCGCGAGCAGCAGCTGCCCACCGTGCTGCCCGCGATTGGCAAGCGTCGCGCGCGGGTGGCGTTCTTTACCGGCTGTGTGAGCGATGCGATGTTTCGCCATACGCATTGGGCCACGGTGCGCGTACTACAACAGAATGGTTGCGATGTGTTGGTGCCGCGCAACCAAGGATGCTGCGGCGCGATTCATTTTCATGCCGGCAGCAGCGACCCGGCTCGCGAATTGGCCGACGCCAACTTGACCGCGTTTGGTGGAACTGATTTGAACGCCGGCGACTTCGATGCGATCATCACCAACGTGGCCGGTTGCGGTGCCATGCTGAAAGATTATGGCCATCACTGGCATGACGATCGGCAACCCGAGAGGAGTCACTTCGCCGGCAAGATCAAAGATATCCATGAGTTTCTCGATACGCTGGGCATCGTCCGCCCGACCGGCGAGATTCCGCTGGTTGCAACGTATCACGATGCGTGTCACTTGGCGCACGCACAAAAAATCAAGGACGCGCCGCGCCGATTGCTGGCACAGATACCTGGGCTTCAACTCCGTGAGCTGCCCGAGAGCGAGTTGTGTTGCGGAGCGGCAGGTACGTACAACCTGACCGAGCCTGAGATGGCCGGCCGGTTGAGCCGCCGCAAGCTGAACAATATTCTCAGCACCGGCGCGCGGGCCGTGGTCACGGGTAACGCCGGCTGTTTGCTGCAGATCGCCCGCGAAGCTCGGATGCAAGGCGAGAAACTGTGGATCGGCCACCCGATGGATTTGTTGGATCTGAGTTATCGCGGCGAGCAGCCGAAGCTGTAAGAGGCTATCCGGAATTGATTTGCCGTATTTGCTCGGGTTTCAACCGGCACGGGCGCGATAGTTGAAATTCGGGTCGTTAGCCGGCGCGAGCCGC
>JAYTAU010000087.1:0-5279 GCA_043737375.1 Planctomycetia bacterium | reverse complement strand
TCCAGTACAGGCCGATCTAAAAGCTTCGACGGAAACGAAACCACCGACCGACGCCAAAGACCCCGATGCCAAAGACCCCGACACCAAAGCTCCTTCTGCCAAGCAGCCTGCCGCTGTCAAAACCGCCGCGCTAAACACGCCAAACGAAGGGAACCCCCGCCCGATCGACGAGCCCCAGCCCGCGCCAGGCACCGGCGATAAAACGACAAGCGACAAAACCAAAAGCGACGCCGCCGGCAAAGCAGCGCCGAACGAAGGAGCCCCGGACGCGGCTGCCGCCAAGCGCCTGCAAGAGAGCGCCGCCAAGAACAAAGCGGACCTCGAAAAATCGGTCGCAACTGCCGAGGCCCATCCGGTCTATGGCGAATTTGTCAAACAGGTGCTGAAAGATTGGAACGAAAGGGCTCGCGAAATCGTTACCTATTACGGCTACGACAAGGACCAGCAGCAAACGGTCGATGCCTACTTCGACATTTATCGAGGCTCGCTAGTTACTTACCTGACCGACCGTGACGACGATCTGTTTCTATATCAAAAGGAACTCCGTCGGCTGAAGGACATGGAGTCGTTTCAGGGTGCGTCGCAAATTCCATTCGCCTCGAAGCGAACCACGGAGAAACAACGCGAGGTGCTCAACAAGCCCAAGGCTTGGGTCGAGGAACTGCGACGCATGGAGAGTGGATTTGCCACCGATCTGAACACGATCGCCACGCCCGAACAACTGAAGCAAGGCTGGTACGTTACACCGGATAGTTCGTTGCGTCGCAGCGACCGAATCATCACTTGGATGTTAATGATTTGCGGTGGGTTGTTGATTGTGGGTTTGTTTACGCGAATCTCGGCGGTGCTGTGTGCCGCGTTTCTGATCATGGTGATGTTGTCGCAACCGCCGTGGATCGAGGGAACCGTGACCATGTTGTTTCCGTATCAACTCGTTGAAGCGCTAGCTTTGTTGACCTTGGCTACGACGGCCGTTGGTCGCTGGGGCGGGCTCGATTTCTTTGTTCATTTCCTCATTTCCGCGCCCTTCCGTTCGGCGAAAAGGTAGACGACCATGTATATCAAGCCAGAAGACAAAGAAATCGGCAAGGATAACTTTTACACCGCCATGTCGGCAAAAAAGCATCCTGACCCCAAGAAAGCCGGCGAGTTGCAGATCGACCTGACCCGTCGCGAATTTCTGGCCGGCACCGTGGCCGCGGGGTTGGTCTCGGGCGCGGGGCTGGGCGCGATGTACTTTGGCTACGGACGCGATGTGGCCAGTCCGGTTCGCGTGGCGTTTATCGGCACCGGCGACGAAGGCAACGTCTTGATCGGCGCGCATACGCCCAGCTACTTGCAATGCGTGGCGATTGCGGACATTCGCCCCTATAATATACACCGCGCTTTTCATGGCGACTATGCGAGCGACAGCGCATTGGCCGCGCGGCCGGGGCTGATGTCGAAGTACGGTTGGAAGGACGAAGCCACGGCCAAGAAAAACGTCGCCGTCTACAAAGATTATCAAGAGTTGCTTCGCGATAAAGACAAGCTCGGCATCGAGGCCGTTGTCATCTCGCTGCCGTTGCACTTACATGCCGAGGCCGCGATTCTGGCCATGCGTTCCGGTTTGCACGTGCTGACCGAAAAACTGATGGCCCAAACCGTCGCCGCTTGCAAAGAGATGGGCCGGGTTTCGCAACAGACCAAAATGCTGCTGGCCACCGGGCATCAGCGGCATTACAGCATTCTGTACGATAACGCCATTCACACCATCAAAAACGGCTTGTTGGGTGATCTGCATCACATTCGCGCCCAGTGGCACCGCAACAATCTACCGAAGAAAGATAGCTGGCAGCCGCCGTTGCCATTTGGCGATGGTCTGAAAGATCTAAACAGTAAACTTGCGTCGATCAAGCGGAAAATCACCGACGCCGAAAAAGCAGCGATTCCACTCGAAGTCGAAAAATGGCGACGGCTCCTGGCCCAAACCCAAGTCCAAATCGAAGACAGCACGATCGACGCGAAGTTTTATGGCTATCAAGACAAAGAACTGCCCGGCGGTTACAAGCGTTCGGCCATGGAAGAACTGATTCGCTGGCGATTGTGGGAACGGACCGGCGGCGGCCTGATGGCCGAGTTGGGCAGCCATCAACTCGATGCGGCGGGAATTTTCTGTACGGCCGCGCGTAGCGACAGCGACAAAGACGAATACGGCGACAAGAAAAAGGCGCTGCCGCTAACGGTCAATGCCACCGGCGGACGGCACATCTTCCCGATGGATCGTGAGTGCGAAGACCATGTCTATTGCATGTACGAGTATCCGCAACGCGACTACCACGCCAAGGACAATCCCGAGCGCAAAATCGTCGTCACTTATTCCTCGATCAATGGCAACGGGTTCGGCGACTACGGCGAATGTGTGATGGGCACCGACAAAACGTTGGTCTTGTCGCGCGAGCAAGAAGCGATGATCTTCGACAACGCCGGCCCTTCGACCAAAATCAAAGTCGGCGGCAAGAACGAAGCCCTCGATACCACGGCCAGCGGCGGCGGTGCCATCGCCAAGGCGGCCGTCGAGTCGGGCCCGATCAGCCGCGGCTACACCGAAGAGCTGGAGCATTGGGCCTGGTGCATTCGCAACCCTTCACCCGAAAATCATCCGCGCTGCCATCCCAAAGTGGCATTGGCCGATGCGGTGATTGCGTTGACGACCAACATTGCGATTCGTAACCCGAATCACGCCAAGATCGAGTTCAAACCCGAGTGGTTCGAGATTTCTAGCGATGAAACGCCGGAGTTCGAGTTTTTGAAGGATGACAAGTACAAGGTCAACGTCGACCGTTCGGAATATCGACCGAAGAATGTCACCTAAGTGAAAAGGCCGAATTTTACCACGGAGACGCGTCGGCACGGAGGAAAAAGGCAAAGGGTTATAGCCGCGAATGGATACGAATGAACGCGAATTACGCAGTTGATCCACGAAACATACTATGACACGACATGGCAGATGAAAAAGTGTTTGTAAAAATGGTCCGGTGCGCGCTTCAACTGCCTTACTAACCGTTTACACCCCACACGCAATTCCCGACCCTTTCGTCGTCTCGGTGTCCTCTGTGACTCGGGGGTTCGTATAACGGAAGCGATTTAGTTTCGCACGATTGGCGGGATCGGCAGAAACTTCATTAGCGATTCGGTCTCCCGCGTGGCCGGAACCAACACCGTGCTATCCGGAATCAGCGTTCGCAATAATTGAACCACGGGCCCGGACGACCCGACCGGCTCGACCAGCATCGCGCGGTCTTGCACGGCGAGGACCGTACCTGGCTGACCGCTCGGGCAGCGCCCTGTGAGCGACAGCCCGCTCTCGTCGATGGCGAAGTCGAGCGCGAGCATATCGTAACGTAAGTCGTCTCCTTGCGGGTTCGACTCGATCCGCCGTTGCAGCCCCAACGATTGCACGGCCGATGCCAACAGCGACTCGCTGATGAAGCCGGGTCCGGCAATCAATGAGCCTTGCGCATGTTCAAGCCGCCCCCGCCTGAATGCGGCCGATTGCAAATCGAGTTGCGCCGGTCCGTTCAGTCGATGGGCGAAGCGTTCCGAAATTGCCGACCGCAAGTCGATTCCTGAAACCCTCCCCGTCAGATTGCCTTGCCAACCGTCAGCGGCTTCGGTGGCCCAGACTGAACCGGCAAACGCGCATTGGGAACCAAGCCCGCGCAAATCCAACTCGGCATGATGGAATAGCCCGCAAGGCACCGTGGCGTTGGCGGTATGGATTTCGAACCCGTTGCTGAGATTGTTTTCGACTCGCGAGCGGACCATTCTCATGCGAACCGGCTGATCGGACTTTTGAGCGCCCGCGGGACGAAAGCTCAGCGCCGCGCCTTGAACGTCATCGCTGCCTTCGACGCGAGCCTGAAAGTCGGCCATCACATATTCGCCGGCGGTCGACTTTAGCGTCAGTTCGCCGGCGGCAAATCGAATCGGCAAGGCGGCCCCTGCCGAACGGCGGCGCAGTTGCTCGTTAAGAGCCCGCCAAATCAATGAAATTTGGTCCAAGCGAATCATCGGACGCGTGGCGACAATCCAACGGTAGTCATCGAAGTCGCGTAGTTCGACCGTGTCGGCGGCGGCGATCAATCGCCGGCTTTCGGGATCGAACAATTCGACCTGATGAAAGCGGGTGACGCCCGGCCGCGGATAATCGACGCTGGCAGTCGTGGCACGTAGCCCCAGTAGCGTCGAAAGTTCTTGCTGATAATCGTCGCGGTGAGAAAGACCGGCTCGTGAAGTGGTCCAACTCAACAGCACCGCCGTCGGAATGAGGCACAGCAACACGAAGCCGCCGCGACACAACGATTTTCGAGTCCGCTCGTGCAGTAGGAGCATCCTTGTCCCCTCCCCACTGAATTACGAATTACGAATTACGAAGAACGAACGGGTATCTTACGCCGCACATCACTGCCACGAACAACGGGCATGCCACACTCACCTTCCTCATTTACTTTTCGTGTTGTTCGTGGTTGTTATTTCCGAACTGTGGTCTATCGCTCGCCCGCCATATTCGAAAACAACTCGTAGCGGGCTTTCATCTCCACCAGACTATCGCCGCCGAATTTTTCGATCAGTGCGCCGGCAATTTCGAAGGCGACCACGTTTTCGATAATCACACCGGCGGCCGGCACGGCGCACACATCGCTACGTTCATAAGCCGCGGCTTCGGATTGTTTGGTTTCGAGGTTGATCGAATCGAGCGGCTTGCGCAGCGTGCTGATCGGTTTTTTTGCCGCGCGAATCACCAACGGCTGCCCGTTGGTCATGCCTGCCTCTAGTCCGCCGGCGTTGTTGGTCGGACGCGTATAGCCGAGCGTGGGCGATGTCTTTTGCGCCGCATCGTAGGCAATCGGATCGTGAACTTGCGAACCGCGACGCCGCGCAGCCTCGAATCCCAGACCGATTTCGACCCCTTTGATTGCTTGCACCGCCATCACCGCTTGGGCCAAGCGACCGTCGAGTTTGCGGTCCCACTGAGCATGTGTCCCCAGCCCGAACGGCAGTCCTTCGACGCGGACTTCCAAAACTCCGCCGAGCGTATCCCCTTCTTTGCCGCAACGATCGATCAATTCCTTGACTTCGGAATCCTTGGTTGGGCAGAGCGAATAAAGTTCGCTCTCGTCGCGCATCGCGCGTTGCTCGGCCAGACTACCCGGCTGAGGATCGAGGGCCACGCCTCCCAGTTCGACCACATAGCCAAACGCCGTGATGCCGAACTCGCGCAACAATTGCTTAGCCAG
>JAYTAU010000086.1:0-5302 GCA_043737375.1 Planctomycetia bacterium | reverse complement strand
AGGCGATCACTTCGACTCTGCCGGCGGCAACTAACAAAATCGAGCCGGTCGCTACGCCGCGCTCAAGCTCATTGCAACGCACGATCGAGCGTTTCTTCGATCACCTGGAGGCCAATGCCGACTCATTTTGGCTGGTGCCCGAGCTCGAAGCGACGCGCGATCTGTTGGGGGGTTCGAACCTGGAGCATGTTCATGCCGAGCTAGACGAAGATGAAGACGATCAAACCGATAATCTGTATGGTGCGGCCTACGACGAAGTCAGCTTTCGCGACAGCACTGCCGATGGCATTGACGCCGATATGCTCGAAGCCGGCGGCAAACCGACCGACTACGAATTGGAAGGCGAGTCATCGCGGTTGGCGAATCGCTTGAGTTTTCTGACCACCGTCGCGCGATTATGGAAACTGGTTGCGCTTTACACGATTCGCCCGACCGACGGGCCGGCCTACCAACCGGCCGCTAGCGACGCGATTGCCAGTTGGTTACAGCAGGCGGCACACAACCGCGAACGCTTGGCCCAACTGGCACTATCGATCGAGCGCCAGCCGCTCACAGCGTCTTCGACCAGTCACGAAGCGCTGTTGGAATACGACCGCCGCCGCATCATTAAGGAAACCTTGCTCGAAAAAGTCGTGGCAACCACCATCGCCACCAATGACGCCGAGCAACTGCTACGATCGGTGACCAGTGTTGCGCCGGCTCAACACGCGAATGTGCAAGAAGCGTTGATCGAAGAACCTATTACCGCCGCGACCGATACGCATTCGACCAAACGGCAACTGGCCGCCGAAACAGGCGAGGCTACCGTTAAACTCTGGTCGGCCGTGCTCGACGGCAATGTCGACTTGATTCAACAACGTTGGCCGTCGTTTTTGGCCGTGGTGCTACGGCAGACATTGCTCTATGTCCCTCTGACGCGCGGCGGCGATCCACGCAAAATCGCCGCCGCACGCAGCTTGCAGCAAACCTTTCGCGAGCTGTTGCGACGTCTCCCGCGACTGGGATTGTTGCGCGAAACGTGCCAACTTTTACAATCGGCCCGTGCCATGGAACGCGATCACCCGTTGGGTGCCGGTGCCGTGACCGAGTTTGATCGACTGTTCGAAGTCGGCTACAAGGCGATTGTCGAAGGCGTTGTCGAATCATCCAAGCATTGGGTCGGCAGCGAACCGGAAGCTGCCGACGCTTACCTGATCGAGTGCTTGCAGCAAGTCACCGAGTCGCTGCTCAGCGAATGGTTGTCGCATAGTCGGACGTTGCGATTATCGGTGTTGGAAAAAGTCTCGGCCGAAAAAGATTGGGACGATCTGTTGGCGTTTGTGCAACGCTACGGCCACGACCTGTTCACGCAACGTTTTTTCAACCTGGGCAACTTGCGGGCAATTCTCCATCAAGGGGTCGAGCTCTGGCTCGATCGGCTGGCGACCGATGAGGAAACCACCAGCGACATGTCGCTGGTGGCCGATCTCGATCGCACCTTGTCACGGCCCGATGCGAAGAAACACCTGGGCCTGGTGATCGAGGCCGTAGTCGAAAATTTCGCCGAGTATCGCGACTACAACGCCACGACCACGCAATCGGATCGCGGCGAATTGGTCTTCATGCTACTGGATTTTTTGCGCGTCAAAGTTGCCTACGAACGCATTCACTGGAACTTGCGACCCGTAATGATGGCCCATGAAGTGTTGGTTCGCCAGGGGCACACCGGTGCCGCGGAACTTTGGCGACGTGCGATGGCTGACCGAACTTCCGACACAGCCGAACAACATCTGCGACGGCTCGGGCAGTTGCAAAAAAAGTACGGCATGCGCCTGCCGACCGTGGCCGATCGTCTGGCCGAGCGATTCATTCGTCCGTTGGCAATCGACCGCATTCGCGCGCTGGTCCGACCATCGGTCGAGCAGGCCCGAGCGGGAGAATCGTCGCCGGCCTTTGATCAATTGGAAGAAGAAGCCGGCCAGTTGGCGCAAGAACCAACCGGGGCCGGGTTGGATTTGCCCGATTGGCTGGTTGCGCTAGAAGACGAAGTCGATCGGGCTTGCTCGCCGCATCGCGAAGACCCATTCTTGCGGGCTGTAGTTCGACTGCCGTGGGTTCATCTGACGTGGGAACAAATTCAAGCCCAGCTATCGAACTGGGAGCTACGGTTATTGGAAGACAAGGGCGACGGGAAGGGGTGAGCAGCGAGGGTGGAGCGAACGAAATTTTCGCTTGCGATTTAGCTCGCACCCCTCCCCAGCACGTCACGCAACTCATTCTCCAACCGCTGCAATTCTGCCAGCACAATCGCTTCGTCGTTTCCATCGGCCAGTAAAGTTAAAATTGGATGTCCGGCTTGGATGGCAGTGCCGCCCAGCGGAATGTCGGCCACTCGCGGGCGAGCTTGACCGAGGCTTTGCAAAATCGCCCAGCGTACTGCCGTGTCGCTGATTGTGAACGAACACGATGCGTACACAATCAGCTTGCCTGCGCACGCGGACGTCGACTGACTTATCGGATCGGGCAGGCTGCGATAACAACAGGCGGCCTCGTGCCATTCAATCGCCAGCAACCGGTGGGCACGTCGGTCACTGGTTCGCAATGCCGAGGCACGTTCCAGCACTTCGATCGATGCGGTGTAGCGAGGATTAATTTCGACAGGATACACGTCGCCAGGCGTCAGAATGGCATCGACACCGAACAGCCCGATCAGTTTAAACTGACGACTCAACACCGCGCCGATCTCCTGCAAGCGGCGATAAAATGTGTCGTCGATTGCCAACGGGCCGATCGAGCCCGCATAGCGAAATGCCTCTGTAGGGAACGCACTGCGTGGCGTTGCGTCTGAGTCTGTAGGGAACGCCCTCTGTGGCGTTCCGGCATCGGTTGCAACGTCGGAATGCCACGCATCGCTATCCCTACGAATGTCCCCGCTGAGTAGTTGCCGGGTTACACCCAACAGCACCACTTCGCCCTCGCTGGCGACGAAGACTGCCGAGATTGGCTGGCCGTTGATACGTTGTTGAAAAAAGAATTCCAATTGTCTCTTAGCAGTCCGATGAGTGTGTTCGTCGGCCGCCGCTTGGTCCCACACACGCACGTTGTGTCCGCCGGCCGATCGTAGCGGCTTGATGAGCCAAGTGCCGTCGGTCGCAATTTCAGCCGCATGAAATGTAATTCGCGGAACTGAAAAGCCGGAAGTTTCGAGTACCGAACTCCAAACCTGCGGGTCACGAATTTGTCGCACCACGCGGCTCGGGTTGCCGTACAGCGGACGAACTGCCGCCATGTCGTCAATCAAGTCCGGGTAATTCTCGATAGCACCGGTGTACATCCAAGGACCGGCGGGAGCCGACTGTAACGCACGCAACAATCCTTGCGGATACTCGGTCACCTGTTCGACAGGACCGAGGGCACGCAGATCGCTATCTGCAAATAGATCGGTAGCCCAAATCTCGAACCCCGCGGCGCGCGCCGACATGGCCGCGGCTCGCGCACTGGCTCCGACAATCGAGATCGTTCTTGGCATACGAACCAATATGACAAAAGCCCACGGAATGCAAAATGCAATCCGTGGGCTAGAAGGTGTTTGTAAAACGATGGGTCGACTGCAGGGAACGCGCTATTATGGCGCTCCGTCTGAGCATGTTAGGGAACGTCCTCTGTGGCGTTCTGATATCGATTGCAGCGCCGGAAATGCCACGTAGGGCATTCCCTACAGTATGAACCTTCTTCGACTACTGCGAGAATTGCTGGCACCAGTAAACGTTGCCGTCCGCCGCGGTATAGGCCGCCACGCCGATCCGGCGATGATTCCGATTGAGGATATTGGCTCGGTGGCCCGACGAATTCATCCACGAATTCAGCACTTCCGGTGCGTTGCGTTGGCCCATGGCAATGTTCTCGGCCACCGGCCGCGAAGTGTGCTGCAGCGAGCGGCGCGATGTCATCCAGGTGGTGTGCGAACGGGCGGTATGAACCAGCGCAGGTTCGACAACCAAGGCCGGCAGCCCGTGTCGGGCACGTTGAGCATTGGTTTGGTCGACCACCTGCTGCTCGACGGTGTGCAAGGCGAACTTGGCCTCGACTGCTCTGGCGATTTCCGATTGACCGATCCAGGCCGACAAAACCGTGGCCGCCACCATTGCGAACTTTTTCGACAACTGCATGGTGCTTTCCTCCAAGGGTGAAAACGGGACAAAAAAATATGCGGGTTCCGTCCCTTCCAGTTAGCCCCTGCGTCCTCGCCGGGGGAAAAACAATCAAACTGCGCGCACCGGTAGCGCGTTGGAGATGCGCTTTTTTCTTGGCGACTCTAAAACAAGTTTGGTACTGTTCGACGGTAAGGTTGCCGCTAGCGCCCGATGCCATGCAGTCCATTGGCTGCGAAGAATCTCGCCTGGCAAGCGGGACAAACAGCGGCAAGTTTTCTGGTGAGGAGAGTTAGCCTAGTCAGCCTGACAACCGATCGCAAGTGCCTAAATCCCTAGGTGGTCGCAGATCGTCCAACCCCACTTGCAAACCGCGCGAACTCTGATATGGTCACAGATTCTTTTGGCTCGGCCACTTGTGTTCCATGGGTTCCACAGTGTCATAATGCCAGTGAGTAAATTGACCATTGGTGCATAAGTCACTCGATGACGCTTCGAGCTTGTACGCATTGGACGCCGACGTTTTCCAACACACACACAATCACTTCGTTTAAAATCCAGGAGAGTCACACATGTCGTCGATGTATGTCGGAGAAGCTTTGGTGGGCGATGGAAACGAAATCGCGCATATCGATCTGTTGATCGGCAGCAAAGATGGTCCGGTCGGTCACGCCTTTGCCAACGCCTTGGCTCGGCAGAGCGAGGGTCACTCGAACTTGCTGGCCGTGCTAACGCCGAACCTGGCAGTCAAGCCGTCGACCGTGTTGGTCACCAAGGTCACCATCAAAGGCATGAAGCAAGCCGTGCAAATGTTCGGCCCGGCGCAAGCCGCAGTGGGCAAGGCCGTGGCCGACTCGGTTGCCGACGGCGTAATTCCCGCCAAGCAGGCCGAAGACCTGGTCATCGTTTGCGGCGTGTTCATTCACCCGGCCGCGGCCGACGATCGCAAGATTTACGACTACAACTATCAAGCCACGAAAGACGCGATTGTCGCCGCCATGAAGGGCAAACCGACCGCCGAAGAGATGATCGCCGGTAAAGATAAAGCCGTGCATCCTTACCGCGGGTTTTAAGCAGTTGTTAACTCAAAAAACGAAACGCAAAAAACGAAATGCGAGCGGCCGGGTTTATCCCGGCCGTTTTTTTGAATCTCGAACAGAAAGTTCACGCAA
>JAYTAU010000085.1:0-12846 GCA_043737375.1 Planctomycetia bacterium | reverse complement strand
GACAGGCGCGCGGCATAACCGGCAGGATCGGCAGACGACGAGGGGCAAGCGGCGAGAGGTGAGTTTTTCAGTTTCGCCTCGGATCGCCACTGACCCGACGGGGGTGCCTACAAAACTGACGCTCACACTCCTGGGGCCGAATGATTGGCCAAAATTAATCCGCGCCATCTCCAGAACACAAATAGTGCATAAATTTCTGTCCGCCGCGCTTGAAATCATGCCAGCATTTAGTGTACAAGCGTACATATAACCAACCGGCAAACCAGTTCGGCGGATTCGGCATTTAGCTGTGCCAAGCCGTTGTCGATGCACACAACATTAGTAGGGAGAAGCTGCCATGAAATTGCTCAACCGACAATCCGCAATGTTATCGCCGCTACGCGCCCGGCGAACCCCAAACCAGCAACGTTCGATGCTCGATGGCGGCGACGATTCCAACATCGATTCCGACCCACTCTCCGGCGGGTTTGACTTGCCTTCGGATTGGCGCCCGGCCGGTGAAGGCGCGGACGCATTCGAGGGGGATGATTCAGCGGACTACGATCTCGACAGCGAGTCCGAAGACGACGAACTGACCGACTCCGAGATGTCGGCCCTCGATCGGTTCGAGCGCGAGATCCTCAGCGACGCCGACTGGGAGTTGGACGATTCGCCGGAACCGGAGTTGGGAGACTTCTGGTTCGACTCGGCGGACGAATGGGACTAAAGAAAGGATCGGGGGGCGGGGATCCGGAAGTCAGGGATCAGGGGGCGAGGTGCGAGGAGTGAGAACGAGGATCGAGCAAATCTGTTTAGCCGCTTTCGGCACGAGAGTGAATGCTAACGCGGGTGGAAGTCGTAATGGAGCGAAATAAAAAAGCGTGAAAGCGTGAAATCGGAAAGGGTGAGATGAACATCAGTAGCGTACAGGATCCACGATTCGCCACTGACAACTGACAACTGACAACTGACAACTGACAACTGACAACTGACTACGGACAACTGAGAGCGTCTGAATTTCATTACTCAAACTCCGATTATTTTCCGAGGGCATCATGATTGCCGCCGCCATGGTCGAAGAAGTCCGTCGCTTGCTCAGTCAGTGTGTTTCCCATCGCGACATTACCCGTCGCACGGGTGTCAGCCGATCGACCGTCAATGAAATTGCCCAGGGGCGTCGGCGGGATCGGCCAGATCGGATCGAAAACGAATACCGATCGTTGCGATTCGATTCGTCGCCGAGGCGTTGTCGCGATTGCGGCGGTTTGGTGTATTTGCCCTGTCAGCTTTGCGAACTGCGAAAGCTGAAAAAATGCTCCTGATTTCCGGCGGCGACACCGACTTGAACGAAGTCGCGCCGGTGTCGCTTCGGCGACTGCTGAGTCGCTTCGGCGTCGGCGACGCCTCCTACATTTAGGGCATTCCGAAGTTTAGGGCGTTCCCATGGTTCACGTCCAAAGCGCTGGGGCGGGCAGATACGCTTGCTCGGGCAAATCAAAACCACTAATACCCCGGTTCGTCTTGGCCGACGGTCTGCCGCGGGTGTTCGTCAACGCCAAGAGTTCCAGCGCCAATTCTTGAATACGCGAGGTGCCGCCGACGATCCGCGGCACTTGATCCTCCGAGGTACCGTGAATGTGTTCCGTCAGTTCCTGGGCCTGCCGGCAAAGCGCGCGGGCCGCATCATCGAACTGATCTCGATGTGATTCGGAAAAAACGCGCGATCGCATATCAGAGGGCGAAGACTGGGAATTCGAAATGGATTGTCCGATCCAATTGCTATACCACCGCAACAGACTGCTGCGGCTGATCGAGCCGGTCGGTTTGCCCGCGGCGACGATGATCACGCGTCGAATCGGCACGCGACACAGAAACTCGTTGATCGATAGCGCCGGCGCATCTTCCTCGTAACAAACCACATTGTGCGTCATCACCGAATGAATCGGCCGCAGCCAAGCGTCGGGCAGTGGAATGACGGACATCAAATCCTTTTCGGACAAAATGCCGACCAGTTTGCCGGTTGAGTCGATGACCGGGGCCGAGTTGATGCGATGGTCGGTAAAAAAATCGATGACTTGGCCGATCAAATCGTTGTGATTCAAACAAGTGGCGATCGGCGTCATGATGTCTCGCGCCAGCACACCGTCGAATGGTCCGCGAGCAGGGCTGCCGGTTTGCGGCTTAGCGTTGCATGCGCCCGCTAGTTCGCTGGCGACGGCAATTCGGTCGCGGCCGGCTTGCTTGGCCGATCGCAGCGCTTGATCAGCCCGATCGACCAAGGATTCGGCCGTCATGTCGAGCGATTTTTTTTCGGCCACGCCGAAGCTGGCCGTAATTCGCATTACGTCGCGCAACCGGGTCGATTCGAGCGTGGCGAGTTTCGCGCGGACGCGCTCGGCCCAGGCCTGCGCCTGTTGTTCGTCGGTCTCGGGAAGTACGGCGCAAAATTCGTCACCGCCGTAACGGCAAACAACATCGCTCTCGCGGGAGTTTTCGACTAAGCAATCGGCGACGACCGTCAACAATTCGTCGCCGATCTGATGCCCCAGCGTGTCGTTGATATGCTTGAAAAAGTCGATGTCGATCATCACACACGAGAGCGGTTTACCATTTCGCTCGGCACGGGACCATTCGCGGGCCAACAGTTCGTTGAGCATGCGCTTGGTCGGCAGGCCCGAGAGCGAATCGGTTTGTGCGCGTTGTTTCAATCCGGCTTCGAGCTCCAATACTCGTTGGCCGGCATGAAGTCGCGCCAGAAATTCGCCATGATCGACCGGCTTGCTGAGATAATCGTCGGCACCGGCGGCCAGCCCCTCGACGATATTCTGGGCACCGGCGCGCACCGACAACAGCACGATATACACATAATGCGGCAGCGCTAGTTCGCGCACTGCGCGGCAAAGTTGCAGGCCGTCCAACTCGGGCACTTGCCAATCGGTCAACAGAATTTGCGGGCAGTCGCGTTGCACCGTCGCGAGCGCTTGCCGCCCGTCGGCCGCATATTGGACCGCAAAGCCGGCCGTTTCGAGCCACTGCGCCAGCAGCCAGGCTTGGGCGGCATCGTCTTCGACGATCAACACCCGGCGTCGTGTATGAAGCGGACTATGGGTCGCGGCCAGTTTATGCATTGGGGCCCGAGTAATTGCGAATTGAGGCTAGAAGCTCGGGACTTGAGACGAGATACTTGTGACTTGGAACTCGGAAATCTGTCGTTCGAGGTTATCGATACACAGTCGAAGCAAGCCTCGCCGACGAAGGTTGCAATCTACCGTGCGAACCGGCAGCCCGTAATTTTCGCCGGAGATCAGCGAGCTATTTGAACTGTATGTCAAAAGCGGAATCGAACGAGCGAAAATGCACTCACCAGCCAGAGTTTAATGTGGAGAGGCGCAGCGGATGACCGCTTCGATACGATTATGCCGATCATGCAGGGCGCGATGACCGTCGCGGCTACGGCTGACGCCAATCGTCGGTTCGCAGGCCGGAGATCCAAGCAAAGTGCGACGTGTTTCCGGTGACGAGAATCCGACCGGTTTCGAGCGCCGTGGCAGCGATGATGTGGTCTGGTTGGCGACAATCCCCGCGTCCAGCATGTATACGAAAAAACTCTATTTGTTGGACTTTGAGTTTTGTTTTGGTGCGGAATAGGGAATGTATTCGTTGCCTTCGCGCGTTAGTAAGCCCAACAATCGAGGGTGAATATAAAGCTTCTCACGCCCATAGCGCCGAACTTCGAGGACTCCGATCCGCGAAAGTTCCTGGAGATAACGTGATGCCGGTTGGCGTCCGGCTATCCCGGCTTCCACGATATTTTGGATGCGGCAGTAGGGCTTTTCGAAAATCAGGTCGACTAACTCACGGCTATAGATTTTGGGCAGTGACTCACGCACAAAGCTGGTCGTGTGTGCGGCCAGATTTCTGATCGCAGCGATTTTGGCGGTCGTCCATTTCGACGTTTCCTCGATCCCTCTTAACATGTAGAGCAACCACTCTTCCCAGGCTTCAGCGCGCGTAACGTCGAGCAACAGCCGATAGTAGTCCGACTTGTTTTCAATGATGTAGCGGCTCAAATAAAGAATGGGAAGCGTTAGCAGATTTGCTTCAATCAGAAACAGGCTATTGATGATTCGACCTGTTCGCCCGTTCCCATCGGTAAACGGATGAATGGCTTCGAATTGGTAATGTGCCACGGCCATGCGAACCAGAGGATCGTACTCTTCCGCAGTATGTAGAAATTTCTCCCAGTCGGCCAACAAATCACGCAGCAGCGATTCGCCTTCCGGAGGTGTATACACTATCTTTCCTCCCGCCCTCGCTAATGCGATGCCCGGCACGCGGCGGACTTTGACCTCTGTGTTTCGAATTCGAGTGCAAATCTGTTCGGCCGTGTGCGTGCAGAGCGGTCGAGTTTTCAGAGCCTGGAATCCTTCCATCAATGCCAGACGGTAACGAAGCGCTTCCTTGGTCGCGGGGTCCGCGTGTTCTTCCTGCTCTTTGAATTGGAACAACCGGTCGCTGGTCGTGACAATGTTCTCAATTTCCGAACTTGCTTGTGCTTCTAAGAGCGGAAGCGTGCTGATCAACATTTCTGGCTTGGGAATCAGCTCGGCCGCTTGCTTCAACTCGGCCAGTGCAGCCCGCGACTGAATACACTGCTTTAAGACGGCTTTTGTTTCCAAGTCTTTAGCCGGCGGCAATTTAGGTAGCCCGTTATAGGGCCGGCTCGGTTGCCAGCTAGCTACGCTCATGTTGTGATTTTTAACTTTTATCGACATATGAGCCAGCATATGTCGCTGCGGACGACACGTCAACGAAATGCGTCGCGATATTGCCATTATGGCGACATATCGAGTTCGCTAGCTTCAAATTTCCCGACCGAATCGCATGAAATCGTATTTGACAACACCGATAGCATTCTGTCGGTCGGAGCTCGCGCCGTCAGACATGAAAACTACGCCAACGAATGCACGCTTTACGCCGGACGCGCGACGGCTTGCAACACCCGAATCGTGGCGGGCGACTTGTTGAGCACATAAAAGTGCAAGCCAGGCACGCCGCCGTCAATCAGCCCTTGGACTTGCTCGGCGGCATAGTCGACGCCGACTTCGAACTGCCTTGATTCGTCGTCGGCACAGCGTTGCAGCGCCGAGGCAAAACTCTCGGGCAAGCGCGCTTTGCACATGCCGGCGATGCGTTGCACTTGCGCAAAATTAGTGACCGGCAAAATTCCAGGTACAATCGGCGTGTCGATACCAACGCGTTCGCAGCGATCGCGAAAGCGAAAGAAGTCCGTGTTGTCGTAAAACAATTGAGTGATCACAATTTGGCCGCCCGCGTCGAGCTTGCGTTTGAGGTTTTCGAGATCCGAATCGGCGCAGACGGCCTCTTGATGCGTCTCGGGATAGCCGGCCACGGCAATGCCGAATTGCGGGAACTCATTGCGAACCAGCGCGACCAGTTCGTTGGCGTAGCGAAAACCGCCGCTGGTCTGTTGAAACGACGACTCTCCCTTGGGCGGATCGCCGCGTAAGGCCACGATGTTTTGCACGCCGCGCTGCCAGGCCTCGGTCAAGTAACTGCGTAAGTCGTCGGCTGTCGAGCCCACGCAGGTCAGATGCGAAGCTACCGGGCAGCCGAATTGTCGCGCCACGGCTTCGACGATGTCGAGCGTCTTGGTGCGGGTCGAACCTCCCGCGCCATACGTGCAGGTGACATAGCTGGGGGCAAACTCCATCAGCTCGGTCAGGCTGCGCCACAGCGCGGCGTCGCCCGCCTCGGTCTTGGGCGGGAACAGTTCGAAGGAGAGGCCGAATTTACCGGGTCCGTATGCTTCAGCGACCTGCATGGATGACTCGTGTAATGGGGTAGAGCATGAGCGCGAACAATTGACGCTGTCCTGGAATTATAGCTAAGAAAAGTGCGGAATGCGGAGTGGGAAATGCGAAGTTGGGACGCAATGGCCGCAACTCCTCCAAATTTTATACACCTCTACTCCGCACTGCCAACTCCGAACTCCGCACTTCCTCGCGGCCCCTACGCGCGCCATCGCCCCACCGCTATAATACGCGACTTACTCGAAAATTAACCAATTAGCACGCAACCTCGCGTGCCGTGTTTTTAAGGAGCTTGCCGTGGCAATTCGCGTCGGAATCAACGGGTTTGGTCGAATCGGTCGGTTGGTGTTTCGCATTTTGGCCTCGCGATCGAGCGAGTTCGAAGTCGTCGGCATCAACGACCTGACCGAAAACGAAATGCTAGCCACGCTGTTGAAGTACGACAGCAATCACCGCCGCTTCAAGGGCACGGTCAGCTTTGATAAAGAGAACCTAACGGTAAACGGTAAGAAGATTCGCGCCCTCGCCGTCAAAGACCCGGCCCAACTGCCCTGGAAGGAACTAGGTGCCGACGTCGTGGTCGAGAGTACCGGCATCTTCACCGCACGGGCCAAAGACGGCAAAGCCGGCTACGACACCCATTTAGCAGCCGGCGCCAAACGAGTGATTCTGAGTGCCCCGGCCAAAGACGGCGCCGACCTGACCTGCGTCATCGGGGTGAACGACGACAAACTGACCAAAGAGATGAAGTGCATCTCGAATGCCAGTTGCACGACGAATTGCTTGGCCCCGGTCGCCAAGGTGCTCAACGACAAGTTCGGCATCGAGAAGGGTTTGATGACGACCATCCATGCCTACACCAACGATCAGCGCGTGCAGGATCTGCCGCACGCCGACGCGTATCGCGCCCGCAGCGCCGCGATGAACATCATCCCCAGCACCACCGGCGCGGCGACCGCAGTCGGGCTGGTAATTCCCGAACTGAAGGGCAAGCTGACCGGCATCTCGCTCCGCGTTCCGGTCTCGACCGGCAGCGTGGTCGATCTCACGGCGCTGATGAAGAAGAACGTCACCAAGGAAGAAGTCAACGCCGCGATGAAAGCCGCCGCCGAAGGCCCGATGAAGGGCATTTTGGATTACACGGATGATCCGCTCGTGTCGACGGATATTATTGGCGATCCGCACAGTTCGATCTTTGTGAGCGACTGGACGCAGGTCATGGACGGCAACATGCTGAAGGTCGTGAGCTGGTACGACAACGAATGGGGCTACAGTTGCCGCACCGTCGACCTGATCGAGAAGGTCGGCAAGCTGATCTAGGAATTACGAAGGACGAATTACGAAACGGAGACCGTTCAATTGGTCTCCGTTTTTTGTGCGCCGGTGCGGTTCTGCCGATGACTCGTTTGGTGGTTCGTTCGAATTTGCAGACCCATTCATGGGTCTTCCCCGGCTTAGCCCCGTGCTTTAGCACGGGGTCGCGGGTTAACGATTTATTATCTTTGGTTGCCGTTGTCTGCCAGGCCCGTTCACGGGTCTTCTCCGGCGGGCTTGAGCCGTGTTGCGCGCGGGGCGCCGACCGCTTCCCGATCCCATTTGCTTGGATGCCGTAGTTTGACAGCGAATCCGGGTTCGTTTCCCCAACGGGGTTTCATCCCATAGCCCAGGGTCGCGCAGCGCACCGTGGGTACCCGAATTAAAACATTTGGTTACCCCAACGGGGTTAAATCATCGCGATTTGTAAGAGTAATGACATGCAACCAAGGCTTCGTGGATGTAACCCCTCCGGGCCGACCCCGAGTACTCTGCGCGAGAGCGGGGCTATGAGATTTAACGCCTTCGGCGTAAAGCAGCGAGGCGCACGCCGTAGATACACAAAAACATGACGGCTTCAAAAGAAGACCCATGAATGGGTCTGCAGATTGCGACCGTATCAACATTTGGGCCGATGACCCGTTCGCAGCACGACCCCATGCTAAAGCACGGGGCTAAAACCGAGGAAGACCGGTAAACCGGTCTGCAGTTTGTAATCGTCGTCAAAGTTTTGTTGACGATCTGTTTGCCACGCGACACCAGCGGGGGCCAACCGCGGAATGCCCGTGAACCGGCCGGCAGAACCGCTCTATCTCTCCGGCGTCCAGTTAGGACGGGCGCGGTTGCGCGCCGTCGACAACGGGACTCGCTCGCTCGGCTGCGTTTCGCGGACACGCGAGCTTTGCGATGACGCCGGTTCAATCGCCGTCGCGGTGCGGACCATCACGCTGGGAACATCGGTCGGGGCCGATCGGAGCGGCGTGTCGAGCCGTTGCGTCGCTGCTCCTGGATCGCCAGTGTCGAGCGTGTTGCCGGCCGCGTGACGATCAGTCACACGATTCTTCACGGCACGGTTATTCTCAGCACGATCGTAAGGAACGCGATTTTCTTTTGCGCGGTTGTCGGTTGCGCGACCTTCGATTGACTTCGCGGGACGAATATCCGGATTCCGACCGATGGTAATTGCCTGGCCGGCTTCCAGCTTCGTGCCGTCCCAGGTCGTGAATCGCACGAACAGCATCAGCCGTTCGTTCTGCGGAGGTTGGTTCGGCCAGCGCACATCGAGATGAAACCCCTCGCCAAAAGGCGTCTTCTTGAAATATTGCATCGCTTCATCCGGCGCGAAATTCCAACGCGCTACGCGTCCTGCCGCGCCTGAGATCGCCGGATCGACCAACACGATCGAGACTTCGCCGGGCAATTGCACGAGGTTGTCGTCGGCGTCGCACGGGGCAAAGACCACCATCACCCCCTCGTCGCCCGCAACGCGATCGACGTTGTGTCCGCCGGTCAGTCGGCGGTTGAGTACGATCTTTTCAACGCGCGCGCGGCCGGCTGCGCGATCCTGTCCGCCGGCCGGTTCCAAGTCGGTCGTTGGATTCGCATCGATGTCGATTTGTACCGATGCCGGACGCACGCCGCGCTTCGTACCGCGCGACGAGCGATTACCGCCCGCCGGAGCGTCGCCGGTCGATCCCGGACTGCCCGGCGCCGGACCTTCGAAGCCGGGCAATTCAATCATCGGCGGCTCGAATTTTGGCGCATTACCGGGGCCTGTTCCATTGCGGCCGGTTCCACTGCCGCGAGTAGGCAGCGGAGCAGGCGGCAAACGATCGGGCAATGAACTATCGGGCAATTCCACCCCAGGAGGTTTGAGATTGGGAATGCCTGGGCTACCCGGTGCCGCACGGGTTTTTGGAATGGGAATCGGTGCCTCGGGTCCGGGAATGCCCAGCTCTTGCTTGAGTACGCCGTTTTCGCGGCGGGCCGAGTCGAGTTGTGCCTGACGTTCGTTCAGCTCATCTTGCAGATGGTAGATTTCATCTTCTTGCAAGCGCAGCTCGCGCTCGACGAGTTCGCGTTTGGAATCGCTGCGACAGCCGGCCAGAACCAAACTACCGACGGCAGCGATCAGCAGCGGAAGCCAGGCAAGCATGCGCATCGCAGCCATGCGCGGCGATCGACCGGCAAAATATTTCGGCGTATTCGAGCGGCAGATCATTAAGAGCGCCTCATGCGCTACGGTTGGCCCAATCATCCTTGATCGGGCGGTCTTTCAAAAAAAGGGTCGCGGTGTCCGGTATAGTTCCAGCTCGATCATTCAATCAGGCCCTCACTGCTCGTTCCTCGCCGCCTCTCCCAGAGGGAGAGGTGTTTGGTAACCTAAAAATTCAAGCAATGACCAGTCGGGGTAAATCGGGCCGCTCGCTATCGGTGTCGGCGACACCTCCTACAACAACTTTCGTAATTCGTACTTTGTAATTCGTAATTAAACTTTGACTTCCATATGTTCGATGACCAAATCGATCAGCTTATAATCGCGGGCTTCATCCGCGGTCATAAAGCGATCGCGATCGGTATCTTGTTCGATTTTGTCGAGCGGGTGGCCGGTGTGTTTCAGCAAGATGTTGTTGAGCCGCTCTTTGATCTTCTTGAATTCCTTGGCATGAATCATGATTTCTTCGGCGGTGCCTTCCATGCCGGCCAGCGGCTGATGAATCATGATCCGCGCATTGGGCAGCGCCTTGCGTTTGCCCTTGGCACCGGCGGTCAGCAACACCGCGCCCATGCTGGCCGCCTGACCGATGCAATAGGTCGCCACATCGCAGGTGACGAATTGCATGGTGTCGTAAATCGCCAAGCCGGCCGTTACGCTGCCGCCGGGTGAGTTGATATATAAATGAATGTCGGCCTTGGGGTCTTCGGATTGCAAGAACAGCAATTGCGCCACGATGACGTTGGCCACTTCGTCGTTGACCTGCGTACCGAGGAACACGATGCGGTCCTTCAGCAGCCGGCTGTAAATATCCATCGCCCGCTCTTCGCGGCCGTTCTTTTCGATCACATAGGGAATCAGGGGCATGACGTTAAGTCCGTGTTGTGGGGATCGACCGGCGGGAATTATACGCAGCCGGTCGGGAAATCACCGCTAGCAATTTTTGGCGGCAAACGATCGTGCTAGCACCGTAATTGTAGGACGGACTTCCAGTCCGTCGCATTCTTGACGAACCGGAAGTCCGTCCTACGGTCGCGGTCGATTGTTACTCTTCATCCTCGGCATTCGGATCGACCGGCGGACGAATCAACACATCGTCGACCAAACCGTATTCCTTCGACTCGCTGGCGTTAAGGTATCGATCGCGGTCGGTATCTTTGCGGATCCGTTCGATGGGCTGCCCGGTATGACTGGCCAAAATCTGGTTCAAGGTTTCGCGAGTTTTGATGATTTCGTTGGCTTGAATTTCGATGTCCGAAACCTGCCCGCCGACTTGGCCGTAGGGCTGATGAATCATGACTTTGGAATTGGGCAGCGCGAAGCGTTTGCCTTTCGCTCCGCCCGCCAACAGCACGGCACCCATGCTGGCCGCCAGACCGACGCAGTACGTAGCGACGGGGCAAGTCAGGACTTGCATCGTGTCGTAGATCGCCATGCCGGCGGTCACGCTGCCGCCGGGCGAATTGATATAGAAGTGAATCTCTTTTTTGCGGTTGTCGCTCTGTAGATAGAGCAATTTCATGACGAGTTCGTTGGCGTTGCCGTCGAACACCTCGCCTTGCAAAAAGATGATCCGGTTTTCCAACAGCAAATCACCCAGCGTCATTTGTCGCTGACGTTGATAGTCGCGATAGGCCGCGGCGACTTCAACCGGGAGATTAGGACGAGCGATATTCATGAACGAGCCTTCCGTGTGGTGATCAATCGCGTTACTTACGGCAATCACGTGCGGTCCGGATGTCATGCCCACGACTTTGCGCGGACATGATAGCGGGCATATTCTCCCACCGCCTCTCGGACGCCAAGTCAAACAACATGCCCACTCAGGGCAGTGGGCATGGCACCCAACATTTAGTATTTCATTCGTCGGACGAAAACCTTACCGTTCGTCGGCAGCTAAAAGCCGCCGCAACGGAATTGTTTAACCTCGTTCGTTTGATTCGCGCAGCGGTTCGGCCGCTCCGGCCTGTGCCTCGGGAATTTCCGATGCTTCGCCGCCCCCCGCGGTTTGATCCAGCGCTTCGGTTTCCATCTCTTCGGTGACGTAGGGTACGTCGGTGAACTTGGCTTCCTTGAGAATCAAGTCGATCGTCTTGCGTTCGATAATCTGATTCCGCAGAATGTCCATCAAATCGCGTTTTTCGAGCTGCGCTCGCACGCGTCGCACGCTTTCGCCGCTTTGGGCGGCGATCAGCCGAATTTCGTTCTCGTAATCCGCCGGTGAATCCTCGACCTTTTCGTCTTCGGCAATTCGTTCGAGAATGAAGTGCTCTTTCAGCGAGCGCGCCGTGTTGCTCAACACGTTTTGACGCAAATCGTTTTGATGGGCTCGAATTTCTTGCTCACCAAAACCGCTGCGCCGCAATTCCAACACACTGCGTTCCAATTCTCGCACGCTTTGACGGCGGAGCAAATCCGGCGGCAAATCCCAGTCGGCACTAGCAACCAACATCGCCGTAATTTGCTGTCGCGCACGTTGTTGTTGATGATAATTCAACTGGCGTTTGAGTTCGTCCATCAGGCCGTCGCGCAGCTCGCCTTCGTTCTCGAAGCGGCCCAGACTGGCCAACAGTTCTTCGTCCAATTTGGGAGTTTCAAGTTTCTTGATTTCAAGCACTTCGAATTCGGCAGTGACTTTCTGACCGCGCAACGCTTCGTTGGGAGCATCGTTCGAGAGTTGCGCTTCGGTGGTGCGAGTTTCACCCGCCTTGACGCCCGTCATCAATTTGTCGAAGCCTTCGATGTTGCCATCGCGAAAGCTCAATGTCGGACGCAAGCAGAGCACTTGCTCGTCGCTCGACGAAATCACTTGGTCGTCGTTTTTAAACGTGAGGTTGACTGTGACATAGTCGCCCGATTCAGCCGCGCCGTCGAACGGCACCAAACGCCCGCGCCGCTCGAGCAACCGACGCAATTGGCCGTCGACATCTTTCGAGCTGAACTCCTTGATCGGCCGTTCGATGGTCAGGCCTTTCCATTGCGGCAGATCGAACTCGGGCCGCACTTCCAGGTTAAACTCAAACGTCATCGGGCCCCCGTCGGGAACTTCGATCGCGCCGATGTCGATATCGGGTTCACTAATCGCCGACAGTTTATTGTCGTCGGTGACCTGGGCCATGCTGTCCATCAGAATCGAGCCCTTGACCTGATCGGCGACCTCTTTGCGATAGCGGGTCGAGACCAATTTGCGCGGGGCACGACCGGCACGAAAGCCGGGCACAACGGCCTTGGGCATCATTTCGCCGATGGCATTGCTGAAATAACGCTCGACGTCGCTTTCGGCCACGGTCACGGTGATATGCCGTTGGCAGGTGCCGGGACTATCGATTTTGACTTGCAGGTCGAGTTTCTCGCGAACAATCTCAATGCCGTCTTCGGCCTCATCGCCGGCCACTTCGGTTTCAGTCTCTTGCGCGTGCATGATTCAATGGTTTCGAAAAAGGTGCTATTACCATCGCTGCGGGAGCCGACTCTTGTCGGCGACAAGCAGAACGGTCGCCGGTT
>JAYTAU010000084.1:0-12856 GCA_043737375.1 Planctomycetia bacterium | reverse complement strand
GGGCTGGCAAAAAGCAGCTGGCGGCGGTCTCGATTCCGCACTCCCAACTCCGCATTCCGCACTTGATTATGGCGTTGTATAGAAAGCCCGAGTCAGGTGAAAAAACACCGGCGCGGCAAAGCAGATGCTATCGATTCGATCGAGCACGCCCGAGTGTCCTTCGACCAGGGTGCCGTAGTCCTTCACGCCGCGATCGCGCTTAATGGCCGACATGGTCATGCCGCCGGCAAAACCCATCACGGCGATCATCATCGACATGGCGGCGGCCACCCAAGGCTCGAACGGCGTCGCCCACCAGAGCGCCGCGCCGATCAGCGTGCTAGAGCCGATTCCGCCCAAGAAACCCTCCCAAGTTCGGCTATGGCTGATGGCCGGCGCAATGACGCGCCGCCCCAGCAACTTGCCCCACAAAAACTGCATCGCCTCGCCGACTTGCACCATCAGCACCAAAAAAAACAGCAATTGCATGTTCGAGCCGGTCCAGGGGTGCGACGTGCCGGTTGAGTCGCGATAGATCAGCTTGAGGTTCAATAGCGCCGGAGCGTAGCTCAGACTGTACACACAGATCAACAGTCCGGCTTGAATTTTTGCTGTGCGTTCCAAAAAGCGTTTGTAATCGCCTGACATGGCGACTCGCGCCTGGATGAACAAGAACGCATAGAGCGGTATGAACACGTTGAACAGTTCGTACTGGTTCATGGCGACCAGCAAATACTGCAACGGAGTAAACAAAAAGAACACCCAAAACAGCGCGCGATGATCGCCCAGTCGGGTGGGAGTGAGCGTGATGAATTCGCGCAAACCCCAAAACGAGATAAACCCGAATAGCGCGAACGTGACGCTATTGCCGATCCAAAACGCGGCAGCCAGGACCGAGCACATCAACCACCAGGCCTTGAGCCGTTGATTGAACGTGCGAACCGCGGCGGCATTCAAGCCGGTATCGGGGTGGCGGTTCAGAAATTGGCTCACGCCGGTTGCGGCAGCCAACACGGCCAACACTCCGCCGACCAGAGCCAAGGTACTCCAATGTTCCATTGCACGCCCGTGAAACGACGACTAGAAAATTCAGACCCGGTCACGCGAGGCCGATTGAACGATAATCCGGTGTCGAGAATATACCTTGCGGGCGGGCGAGTTGCACGGGACGCGCGCCTCGCGAGTGCGAAGTTCGGAGTGGGAAGTGTGAAGTGTGGGACCTAAGTGTTCAGTGTTCAGTAGAAAAACTGTCGCATCACCGTGTCACCCTCGCACCTTGTCACCCCATCAAGCCTCGCTCCCAGATCCTCGCCCCTCATTCCTCATCCCTCATCCCTCATTCCTCATCCCTCATCCCTCATCCCTCATCCCTCATCCCTCCTCATCCCTCATTCCTCATCCCTCGCCCCTCACACCTCTTTCAGCCTTTTCACCGCTTCACGAGCACGCCGCAAAAAGTCGACCTTGGTTTCGCCCTTATCGAGCCAAATCGGCGGGCCGAATGTGATGCAGCTCAACAGCGGAACCGGCAGAAATTCGCCGCGCGGCAATACTCGATTGAGATTATCGATATATACCGGCACCAATTCCAGGTCGGGCCGCTTTTTACCGAGGTAATACAGCCCGCTTTTGAACTCGTCCATCTCGGTCGTCGTATTGCGATGTCCTTCGGGGAACACGATCAATGATTTGGTATCGCCGATCTCGCGAATCATCAGATCGACCGGGCTTTGATGGACTTTGATTTCGTTGCGGTCGATCAACAGCGCGTCGAACACGTTGCGCGCCAAATAGCGACGAACCCGGCCGCGATCCCAATAATCTTTGGCGGCAACCGGGCGCGTCAGCGAGCGGACATTCGGCGGCAGCGCCGACCAGACCACCAAGGCATCGAGATGGCTGGTGTGATTGGCGAAATAGACGCGTTGGCAGGTGTCGGGTTGGCAATCGATCCAGCGCACGCTGGCCCCGCTTAGCACGCGAGCAATCGCCGCCAACAGGGTACCGGTCATGTGCATCAGAGGGCCGCGGGTATCGTCGATCGTGCGATTGAGTCCCAAGCCCAGATGTTGAGCCCAGCTACGACCGTGGAGCGAGAGTTCCATATTATCGTGTGCAATCCGTAGTTGTGAAAGGGGCCAAGGGCGGGCCGATTATGCCGATCGAAGCGAGTTTAGGGCCGAGTGCCATGCGGAAACCAGCCGAAGACGGTCGCATGTTGCAGGCTTAAACTCTGTTACCTGCCAGGTGCGGCGAGTCACAAAGAAAATTGGGGAATGGGGAGTGGGGTATGCGGAACGACGGCGACTCTAATCGCGCGTGTTGGAAACAACGGAGAGGGATTCGGCATTCCCCATTCCCCGTTCCAACTTCCCCATTCTGGCTTTTGCTCGATAAAGCTCTGTCAATAACTCCTCATATCCTCGCACCATCGCTGCCAGCGACCAATGTTGCACGACGTTCTGCCGCGCGGACTGCCCCAGCGCGGCTGCCGACGCAGGATGATCGATCAGTCGCAAAATCCCATCCGCCACCGATTGAGCGTTTTCCGGTTCCGCCAAGTACCCAGTCACTCCGTCGAGCACCGTAGCCGGAATCGAGCCTACACGAGTGGCCACGACGGGCACACCGCAAGATTGCGCTTCGAGAATCGACACCGGATTGGCCTCGACCTTGGATGTCAGAGCAAACACATTCAGTTGCGTCAATAGCTCGGGCACATCCTTGCGCGCGCCCAAAAAGTGAACGGCGTCGGTGAGATCAAGCTCGTCTGCTAGTTTCTCCAGCAGATCGCGTCGCGGTCCGTCGCCGATGATCACAAACTGTGCGTCGGGGCGTTGCGCAACGACCAGCTTTGCCGCCGCCAAGAACAGTTCGTGATTCTTTTCGGGCCGCAGTACCGCCACGATGCCGATCAGCGGCGCAGCTGCCGCCACACCAATCGACGCGCACAGCGCCGCGTTCGCCGGTCTTGGTACATAGCGCTCAGTATCAACTCCATTGTTGATCACATGTACGCGATCCGCCGGCAAGCGCTCTTGGTCGATCAGGTAGTCGGCGTGCGGTCGCGCGCAGCCGATAAACGCATCCGTCAACGGGGTCAGCAAATGGTTCAAGCGGCCGATCACGTCGGGCCAGCCGGTCGAATGCAATGCCGACGCGATGACCGGCACTCCCGCACGCCAGGCCGCGATCCGTCCCCAAAACATCCGGTCCCCCGCGCCGACGGTCACGACCGCGTCGATCCGACGGTCGAGCAGCAGTCGCGTCAAGCGGCCGATCACGCGCCAGTCGTACTTATGACGCAGCAGGTTGCTAAACACAGGCACGTTGTCGGCCAATTGCTCGCCCAATTGGCCCAGTGCGCCCATGCAGCACAGTTCGGGCTCGACGCGTGTGCGATCGACCCGTTGGATCAGATTGAACAACAGCATCTCGGCACCGCCGACCGACATGTCGTTGATTAGAAACATGGCGCGCAGCGGCCCGCGCTCTTCGAGCGGTAACAGCGTACGATGATGGCGAAATAGGCTCACGGGGCTGTGGAGGCTTGGGATGTGAGGCTTGGGATGTGAGGCTTGAGAGTTTGTGAATTAATTGAATTCCCGTAAAAAAACATGCTGTGTTTTAATTCGGAGACTAGGGTTTCCGATCGAAACAGGGGTAAAAAAGCGATCGAGATTTTGTCCAAATCGATTAATTCACAAACTCTGAGGTGTGAGACTGGGGACTGGGGGCTTGAGGCTGGGGTTTGGGCGAACGAGCAACGTCAGTAACTTCAAGTCGTTCTGTAAAGCCGCGACCAGTGGTCACGATCAAAGCGTTTGTGATCTCACGTTCTACCGCCAGTCATCAATTTCTATTCGCGTCCATTCGTATCCATTCGCGGCCAATTAACTTCTCGTTCTCCGCGCCTCCCCGTCTCCGTGGTTCAACTGCTTTTAAGCCGACGGAATCGCCCCGCATATTGATCAAGCACGGCCGCAAGCTGCTGCTTCTCCGTGCGGCTCAGCAACAGATCCGTAGCCCAGGCAACGCCCAACATCGGAATCAACAGCAACCAGGTCGCGGTGCCGCCGGCAATCAGCACTGCGGGCAGCATACACATGATCCATGTCGACGTTTGAATCTGCATTCCTAAGTGACGATTGATGAACATGAAAATTATCAACACCACTAAATTGCTGACTGCAGTCGCTACGACCGCTCCGGTCAAACCGAACATTGGAATCCAGAGCAGATTCAATCCAACGCTGACGGCTAGCCCGATCGACAACGCCACGCAGCCAAGCTTGGCTCGTTCGGCGCACCACAGGTAAATTTGAACTACGGTCCACAGGCTCAACCACGCGCAGCCTGCCAGAGTCAGCGGCAACAGCGACAGGCCTTCGGTGTACTTGCCCTTGAGCAACCATCCGAACAGCGGCGGGGCGATCAGCAGCACCACTGCGGAACCGACCATGAGCGCGATGGCAAACAGCTTGATCGTCAGATTCATTTTCTCGCCGACCAGGCTCCGCTTTCCCAATTCCCAGTCGTGTGTCAAATGCGGCAAAATCATACTGGCCAATACACTGGCAACCGAGATCATTAGCACCGGAATCACCTGCGCGCTGTGGTATTGGCCAATCAAGGCGTGTGGATCGGGCAAGTCACCGTAGTGCAACAGCAGATACCGTCCGACGATTTCATAGAGATTCGCCAGCAAGTTTGCGATCCAAACCCACATGGCAAATCGTAGTAGTTTCGGCCAAATTTCACGATCCGCAACCGACTGCCGATCGCGCGGCAGCGATTTCCACGAATAGGCCGTCCAGGCAATTGCCGCCAGCACCAATAACAAGCACGATCCGCCATAGGCAAACACGATCGCCATAGCATCGGCCTGCCACCAAGCCAACAGCGCAACGCTAAACAGCGCAAACGCCACGGCATTGACGAATTGAAAGAACGCGCCGATACGCACTAGTCGCAGTGCGATCAACAACTCGCTCAGAAAGTTGTATGCAATCACCGCGACCAACGCGAAGGCCAGCGGCCCGATGCCATGCGTCAACGTCCGTTCGCCGAAGACCTGCTCGGCAAAGAAATCGGGCACCACGAACATCGTCACCACGGCTGCAAACGATAGCACGACACAAACCGTTGTCGTCCGAATCAGCACGGTGCGGAGCGAACCTTGTAGTCGAAAATACTCCAGATAGCGGCCAAACGTACCGGGCAGCCCCAACACGACCAACGGCCCCGCGAGCACAAGAAATCGATTCGCCAAATCCCACTCGCCCAATTGCTCGGGCTCCAGCCAACTACAAACCAGCAAACTGCGGCCGAAACCGACCAATCGTTGCACGACGGCCATGATCAGCAAAATAGCCACACTGTCGGCCAATGTGTCGCTGCGTAGCAACGAGCGCGCGGTCCACGACGAAGCCACGGGCGAACTGCCGGCGGCTTCGTCGCAGATCGAGCTGGCAGAATGCGCATTGACATGGCACGTTCGAACGTCGTCGATCAAAGCAACTTCATCGCCCGGTCCAAATTCTGCGGCGGGTATTAAGATTCCACTGCTCACGCGGGCACCGCCGTTTCTGCGATCGCGGCGTGACTCGCATATGCATAGTTGTAGTTCACGCGCCGGCGCAGTTTTTGCGGATCGACCGTCGCCCAGTTGCGCAATCGCACCATGTCGTCGGCATGAAAGCGACGAATGTGGTACGAATCGTCGCCGGCGAAGTTGTAGTCGCCGTAGGCCGAGCAAACCGACTCGATCTGATGCTCGCGACAAAGCTGAAACACCGCCGTGCTCATGTTGCGGGGCAGCCCAAACGGAAATGCGAATTTGCTGACGGGTCGTCCGATTATGTCTTCTAAATCATGAATGCCGCCGATCACCTCACGATAAATCTGTTGTGGGTCGGAAAGAGAACCCATGTCGGGGTGCGTGCGCGTATGTCCGGCGATTTCAATGCCGGAGTCGGACAGCTCGCGAATCTGGGTAATTGTGTTCGGAGGCAAGCGAACGCCGCGTGCAACATCCTGCGGAAACGGCTGTTGTTGCTGGACAAACCAACTTGACACAAAATACGTGCAAGGAATTTGCTCGGCGATCAACAACGGCAGCGCGCGGTCGCAGTTCTCGGCATAACCGTCGTCAAAAGTGATGCACGCCGAAGGCCGGTCGTTAAAACCGCCGGCGATACGATGTTGAACTTCGGCCAGCGAGATCATCTCGAAGCGATGCTTCAGCCAATCGATTTGGGCAGTAAACTCCCGGTTCGTATGGTTCCACGGCACGCAGCGGTCATCGGCGATTCGATGATAAAACAGCACCAACAACGGCGCTTGCCCCGCCGCCGCGCGGCGCGCGTTGTTGCGCACCCGCCAGGGCGCGCTGCAGCCGTAGTAGCCGGCGACGAGAGCTTTTCGAATTGGATCGGGAAGTTGCATTACGATATGACTCCGGCTGAAAACGCTAGTAGAAATTAACCGCGGAGACACGGAGGCACGGAAAAAGTAAAGGTGTTGGGGATCGGGGGGTAGAAGCTAGCAAGGAGGTTAAAGCGCGCCCACAATTTTTGGGTAAGGTCAGTTCACAAGCCTGATTCGCGTTCATTCGTATCCATTCGCGGCTTTTTTCTTCGTTCCGTGCCTCGGTGTCTCCGTGGTGCAAATCACCCGGAATTATTGCTTGCCGGCTTGCTATCGGCGCGGAGCTTTTCGAGTCGGTGCTTCGCCCAGCGCCGTAAATCCTGTTGAGCGCGCCATGCCGAATGTCGCAATTGCGCGACAGGCCGGTGCCCGACAATTCGCGTTTCAAGTGTTCGACAGGCTTGCGCGCCCCAAGAGGCTTTATACGCTTCATCGCCGCGCATGAAGTCGAACGTGCGGTAACCTTGGTCGATCGCATCGCGCAGCGATTGAATCGTTCCCAGCCAACCGGGACGTTGGTCGAGAAGTTCCGGCTCCAGGCCGCTTTGATAGTAATAAACCGTTCTATCGCCTAGCAGATCGTATTCGATCGCGGCCGGTCGTCCCTCGAACAACACATACCGCAATTGCACTTGGCTCAAGCTTGCGAAGTTCTGTATCACCTCGCGATGAAACTCCGTAAACGCCGGGTCCGCAAAGCAGCCCGGCTCGCCCAGCGATCGTCGGCGCTTCTGATGCAATTCGATCAGCAGTTCATACGCGGCGGGTAGCTCCGCGGGGTCGGTGACGACCATCGAACGGGCCTTACCCGTGTCATAGTTGCGACGAATCAGTTGCCTAACGCGCTCGCGGCGCGTTTTCGAAAGCGACTTTAGGTACTCATCCCAAGACTCGGGCAACGCCAGTCGCCAGCAACTTTCGCCGGGACGTTGATGAACCAAGTGATCTCGGGTTGTCATCCGAGTGGCAAGCAGTTCGACCGCGTCATCGTCGGCTGTCGCTCCGATCAGTTCGATCAAATCCCACTGGTTGCATCCTTCGCCGCTGAGCCAATCAGCGATTGCATCGACGACCGCTGCTTCGCACTCAGGCTGAGTTAAGATCGATAGATAGTCTGAGCACACATCGCCTGACCCCAAAAAGCGAATCACGCGGCCATGAATCAGCGATCGGCTGACGTACCAGGGTGCAATGCCGACGATGTGGTTGCATTCGTCGCGAACCACCAGCACGCATAGTTCTCCCATGTGTCGGCCGTAATGTCTCCACCAAGGCTCGAGCCATTCCCAACGACGACACGGAATCTCACCGGCCAGCGCAGCCCAATCGCGCTCGAGCGCCGCAGGCAATTCATGCCCGGCGATTCGAGTTGCCGTGAGCTGGGTGAGTGTGGCGATAGCCATTTGGAAGTTACCTGTCGCTTTCGATCGGTTCTTACGTGATTTGGATTTCAGGGCGAGGAGATCTATCGAAAACCGGTATATTCCAAGCCCGATTTAATGAAATTCTTCACACTTCCGGTCGCCGCCAACATGCCGTGTCGCAGACGGGCTGTCGCGCGCTGAGGAACGACCTGCACCTCGACCATCGGACGCGCCTGCGCTCGCCAGTGAGCTTTATAAGGTTCATCGCCGCGCAAAAAGTCATAGGTCCGCTGCTTACGTTCGATCGAATGTTTGATCGTGGCCATGACCGCTAAGCGACCCGGTTCGCAATCCAGGCGATCGGGATCGATGCCCGATTGGTACGCGTAAACCGTATCGTTTCCAATCAATTGGTACTCGGTCGCCACCGGCCGCCCATCGAGTTCAAGCCACACCAAGTCGGCATGTCCGGTCGGCAACAGGTGCTGTAGCACCTCGAAATGGAAATTCAGAAACCGCTTCGAAGCAAAGCATCCGCGTTGGCGAAGCCCTTGCCAACGACGTTGATGCAAGTCGACCAGCAGTTCAAAGGCACGCGGCAAGTCTTGCGGATTCTCGACGCGGCGCATGGCCAAGCGACTCGAATCGAACAGATCTCGCTCGATCCGGCGAACCTGCTTACGATGCGATTTCGATAGCCCGGCGACGAATGTCGACCAATCGTCCGGCAGCTCAATTTGCCAACAGTTCATGCCGGGCTGGCAATAGACATCGTTCCCGAGTTCGGATAAATGATGCATTAACCAATGCACAGGGCGGTCGCCTGCCGCAACCCCGGTGAGTTCTAGAATGTCCCATGCAAAAGGTTCTCCCGAGCGCGCCGATCGGCTTTGCTCGGTTAGCCAAGTTGCCAATTCGCGACCGACTGTCGGCTCGTAACCCGGTTGGCAGAGAATGGTCAAATAGTCTGAGCAGGTTTCGCCGGAACCTAGCGGAAGGATGGCGCGCCCGTCGCTAAGTTGTTTCCGCAGGTACCACGGCGCGATGCCGACTAACTGATCTTGATCCCACACCGCGAGCAGCAGCAGTTGCTGATTCGATTGCGGTCGGCCGTGGTGCTGACCGTAGTGTCGCCACCAGGTTTCGACCCATTCCCAGCGACGAAACGGCACTGCGGCAGCCAACTGATTCCAGCGGCCGGCGTGCGCTTCTAGCGATTCGAAATTGAAATGCTCGGTCAGTCGCATTGCGAAAGATTGGGGAACGGAATTTCACGGCCCTACGTAGCCGCAATCAAGTGACTACAACGGGGTTCACATGGCATCACTATGGTTTTATTCCGACTCTGTAAAGCCGCGACCGTTGGTCGCGTTTACGTTGTCATCAAAGTCGGACGTGATCACGGGTCGCGGATTTACACGACAACCTTGAGCAGTAGTTGAACTCTCGGTCATCGCCCGGCAGATGCAACCCAGAACCAGGTAAGAAGTAAGAACTAATCGCTAAGGGATCGCGAGGATGATTTTAGAACGCCCAGTCAGGGGCGGTTTTGACGATTGTGCGGACGATGCAACTCGGTTTAGCAAACGAGGAATTGCAATTTCGTTGGCTCACATCAATTTTCGCAATCGAAGATGTGGCAACGTAGTGTTGAACGAACGATTGTCTGTGTGAACGCCGGGCAAATGTGGCTCTCCAATCCGCATTCCCCATTCCCCATTCCGAATTTAATAACGTGAGCTGTTGACCGGCACCGCGACGCAACCCGCTGATCTCTAGCCGCAGTTCCCCATCCCACAATTCCTGATCCCCGATCCCTGTGTCGTTCTTCGTCATCATCGCCGCGATAGCGGGCCTCGTTTGGGGGCTGGCTTTCATGCTGCGCGGGTCGTTAATCGGCGGTTGCTTAGTATTCTTGATGGCCACGGTTTGTTTGGGGCATGAGTTTCTCAACTTCGATCTCGGCCCGCTGCCGCTGACGCTCGATCGCTTGTGGATGGGTGTGCTGTTGGCGATGTATTTCGTCCAGCGTCGCCTGGGCCAAACCGATCCCAAACCTGTCGACAAGGTCGATCTGTTGTTGATGGCATTCTTGGTGCTCGTGTTGATCAACATTACGGTTGTCGGCGCGACGTTAGGCGCAAGCAAATTGAACGGCATGATTTGGCACTTTGTCGTGGGCTATTTATTTCCGGCGTTGCTGTATTGGTTTGCCAAGCAGTCGTTGCTGACCGAGTCGCGCGCGGCCGCGTTGCAGGGATTTCTGGCTATTTTTGGTCTCTATTTGGGAGTGACCGGCATCCTCGAAATGACCGGGCAATGGTCGCTCGTGTGGCCGACGCATATCGCCAATCCCAAGGTTGGGTTGCATTTTGGGCGTGCGCGCGGACCGATGGTCCAGTCGGTCAGTTACGGGCTGTACTTGGGAATCTGTTTGATTTCTTTGCTGCTTTGGCAAATGCGATTTCATCGCTTCGGCAAGCTAGTACTTTGGCTGCTGGTGCCGATTTTGGCGGCCGGAGTGATGCTGAGTTTGACGCGCAGCGTGTGGATCGGAACCGGATTGGCGGTGTTTGCGTGGGCGGCGCTCATGCTCGAAGGGGTCTGGCGCAGGCTCGCGCTGTTGGGCATGTTGGCGGCAGCGATGGTGCTAGTAGTTGCCCAAGGAGACAATCTATCCAGCTTCGAGCGCGAAGGCAGCTCCCAGGCCACGCGCAGTTCGGCCGAAAGTCGCGGCGGCTTTGCTTATGTCTCGTGGCAGATGTTCTTGGATCGGCCCGTTTTTGGGTTTGGGTTTGGGCAGTTCATCGACGCCAAGCTGCCCTACTTGGAGGATCGATCGACCGCGCTGAATTTGGAAATGATCCGCCCGTTAAGTCATCACAACACGTACCTGAGCTTGTTGGTCGAGTTGGGGTTGGTGGGGCTGGTGTTCTATTTGGCCATTTTGGTGCTGTGGGCGCGCAATGCTTGGCGATTGTTAAGTGCGCCTCGGCGGCCAACCTGGGCCCGCGCACAAGGGGCGTTGTTTTTATGCGCGCTGACGACCTACGCAATACAAATGCTATTTCACGAGGTCAGTCTGACCAGTATCGACAACTCGATCATCTTTCTGTTGGCAGGCACCGTGAGCAGTTTGAAGTCGAGTGGTGTGACGGAACGCCGCACGGACACCGGCCGAGCCGAAGATCTGGGCACCGTTTGTCATACGGCGTCCGCGAGATAAGGCTGCGATCGTCCCCGGCGTATTACAAAGCGGCGGAGTGCTGAAACCGCCGAACTTTCGCCGCATTTTTCGAGCTATCTTTGCATAGGCGTGTCTTCACCGTGGTTACGGTGACGCATTTTTTTACCTGCTTGCGCGAACGATGCTACTCCAATCCAACGCTGCGGTTGCCGATACCGAGCTGCACTCGTCGCGCGATTGTCTGTCCGTAAGCAAGCAGATTGAGCCAAGCGACAATCGCATTCGCTCGCTGCATGTCATCAACGGCGAGCACTATGCAGGTGCCGAGCGCGTGCAAGACTTGCTGGCAATGCGCCTGCCCGAGCTAGGCGTCGATGTCGCATTTGCTTGTCTTAAACCCGACAAATTTCCCACGCTGCGTCGCTCGCGACAGGCTCCGTTGTTCGAACTGCCGATGGGTTCGCGGGTCGATCTGCGTCCGGCGCTGGCGCTGGCGCGAATCATACGTCGCGATGGTTATGACGTCGTACACACCCATTCGGCTCGTGCGGCCATTGTTGCGCGCATTGCCGCGCGATTGACCGGCGTGCCGATCGTGCATCACGTGCATGGCAACACGGCCAGCGAGGTCGGCGCGCGACGTCTAACCCGTATCAACGCCTGGGCCGAGCGCCGACTACTGTGCGGCAACGACGCCGTGATCGCGGTTTCAGACAGTGTGGCTGACTATCTGCGCGGTTGCGGTGTGGCCGACGATCGATTGTTCGTGGTGCCCAACGGCGTGCCGTGTCGTGCGACAATCCGCGAGCGCACATGGCCGCACGGCGTGCCGTCCAACGGAGCGTCGAGGAACAGCACGACCCTTGGCTTTGTCGCGCTATTGCGACCGCGCAAGGGTCTTGAAGTATTGCTCGAAGCGACCGCATTGCTTCGCAATCGGCACCGTCAACAGCCGGGTGAACCCGTCGATGTGCGGTTGCGCATTGTCGGACGTTTCGATAGTGCCGACTACGAACAAGCGATTCATCAACTGGCGCATCGACTGAATTTGAGCGATCATATCGACTGGCGCGGGTTTCAATCGAACATCGACGGTGAACTGGATCGGATGGATCTGCTGGCGTTTCCCAGCATTCTGCCCGAGGGGATGCCGATGGTCTTGCTCGAAGCGATGGCCGCCGGCGTGCCGATTGTGGCCAGTGCCGTGGCCGGAGTGACCGACGTGCTGCGCGACGGAGACAACGCCTGTTTGGTTGAGCCCAACGACGCGCCGGCTTTGGCTTCGGCAATCGAACGCCTGCTGCATGATCCGGATGAAGTCGAACGGACTCGCGTCCGCGCGTATCAACAACAAGTCGACCGCTACTCGGACATCAGCATGGCCGCCGGCGTGTCCGATGTTTATCGCCAGGTATTAACCCAGCGAGCGCGCTCATGAGCCAAGTCCTTAGGGATCCAACATCAATCATCGACGACATGCACTTAGCAGTTTTGCCCGACCCTGAAACAATCGAAGTTCGTGTCCCGCTTGCGGATCGGACTCGCGAAGAACTCGTTTCGGTACTCGGCGTCGGGATCAGCAATTTAACCGAGTCGGCTGCGATCGAATTGCTGGAAGACTGTTTGCAGCAGCCGCGCGATGCTTCGCGCGCCATCTACTTTGTCAACGCGCACACACTCAATGTGGCGACGGACAATCGCGAGTTTCGCGCGCTTTTGAATCGCGGCTATCGCGTGTTTGGCGATGGCACCGGGGTCCGCTGGGCAGCCCGTTGGCAAGGGGTTCGCATGCGCGCCAATCTGAACGGAACCGATTTGGTGCCGCGATTATTCGAGCAAACGGCGGGGCAAGGGTATCGCTACTATTTGTTGGGTGCAACCGAAGACACGATCGCTC
>JAYTAU010000083.1:0-5312 GCA_043737375.1 Planctomycetia bacterium | reverse complement strand
GAGTTGGTAACTCGGCCCGCTATTATTACTAAGTTTTTCATCGTAACCACCGTATTCGATCATCACCATCCGGGAGTTTGTTTCCATGATTCGTCCGCGCTTGATTGTGTTGCCCAACAGTATTTCCACCTGGATTATTATGCCGGCGTTTGCATTTGCTGTCTTCGCGTTAGCCGTCGGCGTTGCCTCGGCCGAGGAATATAAGAGCGGAAAAGTGTGGCCCGAGCCGGCGTTGGTCAATCCCGGTCCGGTCGGTGGTCCGCCGTCCGATGCGATCGTGCTGTTCGACGGCAAGGATCTTTCGCAATGGGTGGGCGGTGATAAGTGGGAAATCGCCGACGGCGTGGCTACCACTCGCAAGTCGAGTATTCAGACCAAGCAGTCGTTCGGCGATTGTCAGATTCATGTCGAATGGGCCAGCCCCGAAAAGGTAATCGGCAGTGGTCAGGGGCGCGGTAACAGCGGCCTGTATATTATGGGGCGATACGAAATCCAGATACTCGACTCGCACGACAACCCGACTTATCCCGACGGTTCGGCCGGTTCGCTGTACAAACAAAGTCCGCCGTTGGTCAATGTCTCGCGCAAGCCGGGCGAATGGCAATCGTTCGATATCGTGTTCATCGCCCCGCGATTCAACCCAGATAAGACATTGAAGACACCGGGCTATGTGACCGTGTTGCACAACGGTGTGCTGGTCCAAAATCATACGGAAATCGCGGGCCAAACTGCTTGGGATAAAGCACCCAAGTACACGGCCCATCCGATCAAGCAACCGTTGCACCTGCAAGATCATGGCAATCCGGTTAAGTATCGCAACATTTGGGTGCGAGAATTGCCAATGAACGATGAAGACAAGGCGGCGTCAACCGCCAAACAGCCATAACAAAACTCTTGGCAGCCAGGTTGGCGGCGATCGCCATATCAGGAGTTTCGATGCTGCGTTACCAATCGAAATGGATGCTGCTGCTTGCCGGGCTGTGGCCATTGGCAGGTTGCGACGCGCCTCGGATGGACTCCACTGCACCGATGCCGACTGATCGCAAATTCAATAGTTCTGGACCCGATCGCGTGCGATATGACTTGCCGAAAAAACTGGGAATCGTGCGGAATGACCGTCTGCAAGAAGCCAGCGGACTGGCTCGCTCGTGGACGCACCCCGATTGTTTTTGGGCGATGAACGATAATACCGGCGGGCCGCGATTGTTTTTGATCGATCGCGACGGAGAACTCGCGGCCGCTTACAAAGTCGATACGGCCCAGCAGAATGATTGGGAAGGCTTGGCTTCGTTTACGCGCGGCGGAAAGAACTATCTGCTGATTGCCGACACCGGCGACAACGACCAAAATCGCGACGATTGCCGGCTGTACCTGCTGGAAGAACCGGCCGTCATTTCAAAGAAAAAGGGATCGGGTGCGTTGGATGTCGCAACGACCATTTCGTTTCGCTACAGCGACGGGCCGCACAATTGTGAATCGGTTGCGGTCGATCCGATCGCGGGGAAAATATACTTAGTCACCAAAGAACGCAAGAAAAGTTGTCGGGTTTTCGAATTGCCGCTGCCTGAACTTGTACCGCGCTCGGACAATGCAACGCCACCCGCCGACTCGGTCCAACGACCTTGGATCGCGCGACCGATTGCCACGCTATCGATTCCGACGGCGGTCGCCATGGACATTTCACCGGACGGCCGCCGTGCAATCGTGTTAAGCGACGAAGCGCATGCGTATGAGTTTGAGCGCGGTGAAAAGCAGAGTTGGGCCGAGGCTTTTGCTGTGCCGCCCCGCGCGATCGAAATGCCGAAGCGTAAACAGGGAGAGTCGATCTGTTATGGTCCGGACGGCAAATCACTTTATTTGCATAGTGAGGGGCAGAACCAACCGCTCTGGGAAGTACCGGCCAAGTAGACAAGTGCCTCCGCGGCCCCGAAGGGCGTTGCAGGTTCGTCGCCGGCAGCTCCGTGTGCAAGCTATGTTTGTGCATGAACCATTCACACTGCATGATCAACCGTCGAATCGCCGGCGCGGCGATTGTTGTCGTACTTGCGCTAATCGTAGCTCCTGGCTCGGCGATCTTCGCCGACTGCCCTTATGAGCCGACTTCAACCTCTGCCCGTTCTACTCACCATGGGACTGATGCTCGCACCGGCCAAGCTCTGACCGATCCTGTTCCCGCAAGCAATGTCGTTTACCAATACTCGACCATTCAGGCAATGCTCGACGGACAATACGACGGTGACCTAACGTGTGGCGAGCTAAAGCGGCGGGGCGACTTTGGTATCGGCACGTTCAACGCACTAGACGGTGAGATGCTTCTGATCGGCGGCCAGGTTTTTCGCATCCCCGGCTCCGGTCGGCCGCAGCGCGTGAGCGACGGCGATCGCACCCCCTTTGCCACGGTCATGTTCTTTCGTCCCGAGCAGACCAATCGCTTGCTTGCCATTCGAACGATCACGCAGTTTCGAGCGACGATCGAACGGCTGCTCCCTAATCACCGCGATATGTTTGCACTGCACGTTCAAGGGGAATTCGAACAGATCAAAACACGCAGCGTCCCCAAACAAGCCCAGCCTTATCGACGGTTGATCGACATTGTGCCGACGCAACCGACATTCGAGCGCCACAACGTACGCGGACAATTGGTCGGCTTCTGGTTTCCCGAGAGTCTCGAAGGGGTGAACGTCGCCGGCCTGCATTTGCATTTTTTAAGCGACGACGAGACATTCGGAGGACACTTGCTCGAATGCCGCATCAAAATGGCGACGATGCAATGCTGTCGCGGCACGGAATTGGTGCTTCGTCCGCCGGCCGTGCATCCGTCGAATGCCGAGAATACGTCGGGCAGTGATCAGCGACAAGCCCCCGCAAAGCACCCCCTGCGCGACGAATTAAATCGTGTCGAGCGGTGAGTCCAGCGAGCGTCAGTATTGTCGGTTTCTTGCAATGCATTATTTTGGCCGGTCATTCAGCCCCCGGCTGTTCGGGCTTCTAATCATTAAAAATCCCCCCATGCCCGTAGCTTTCCATCAAACTTAGAATTATTGGCGATACCGGTTTGCGACTACCCGCAATCTGCAAAGCCGCTTGGTGTCGGCTCTAACATTAAAACGATGTAGAGAATGGCAAAATATACTTGACCGATTTGCTCGGTCGAACGCCCGCCCCGAGTTCACCGCCTGCCTTCGCCGATTTTCTCAGCAGTTTTTAGCTCCCGCCGCGTCGTCAGCCCAAGACTGTACCGCAAGTTATGGATAACTTCGTACGCGGTCGCTTCGTTAAGTACGTCGCGGCATTGCTGCTAGGCGGATATCTGCATGCTTCCCTTGCGCTCGAAGTCCGCGCCGACGATGCGTACCCGCCGGCACGTGCAAACTCGATGCGGCCCGTCGCGGTCAAACCAGCAACAATCGCTACAAGTACGGCCAAAGCGGCTAACTCGACTGCCGAGAATACCGCGGCAAATGCCACCGGTGCTGCTGCAAAAAGCGACTTGGATCAACTGCTCGATAAACCGCTCGAAGAGCTCAGCCGCACCGATGTGAAGGTTCCGGCGCTCGATATGCAGGTCTCGACCGTCGATCGCTCGAACAGCACGGTCGGCAAATCGCCCGCCGCGGTGTTTGTCATTACCCCCGAGATGATTCGCCGCTCTGGTGCGCGCAACGTGCCCGAGGCGCTGCGGATGGCACCGGGCGTCGAGGTCGCCAAGATCGACTCGAACAAATACGCGATCAGCATTCGCGGATTCAACATGCAATTTGCTAATAAATTGCTGGTACAGATCGATGGACGGCGGGTCTACACGCAGCTTTATGCCGGCGTGTATTGGGATGTGCAAGAAGTGCTGCTCGAGGATGTCGAGCGGATCGAAGTCATTCGCGGTCCCGGCGCGGTGATCTGGGGTGCGAACGCGGTGAACGGTGTCATCAACATCCTCACGAAGAGTGCCAAAGATACGCAGGGCAGCCTCGTTCAAGGTGGAGCCGGCACGTATGAAAAAGGCTTTGGTGCCGCGCGGCAAGGGGGCAAAGCGGGTGACAACCTGTACTATCGTGCCTACGCGCAGGGCTTCGACCGCGCCGCCGGATTCTCGCCGCAAGGCGACGCATTCGAAAATGACCAATGGCGTCAGACCCAGGGGGGCTTTCGCATGGACTGGACTCCCGAAAAACAGACCACGGTCACTTTACAAGGTGATGTATACGAGGGAACTTCGGGCGGAACGAACACCGCTCCGACGCTGTTGCCACCCTTTCAGCAAACCAGCGTGGACGATGCCTATGTCACGGGCGGCAATGTGCTGTATCGCTGGAGTTTCGATGTGGACGACCAGACCGGCTACAGCGTGCAAGCCTATTTCGACGAAACGCGTCGCAGTGTTAAGGCCCTCGACGAGCGTCGTCATGTGTTCGATCTCGACTTGCTGTATCGGTTCTCACCGGTCGAAAGGCATCAGATCGTGTCGGGATTCGAGTATCAGTCGAACACCGACGAACTCACATTTGATGGCTTTCAGATCGAGTTTGACGACGCGGATCGAGAGACGGACCTGTTCAGTTACTTCGTGCAGGATGAAATTACGCTGCGCGATGAATTGCTGTATTTGACGCTCGGATCGAAGTTTGTGCACAACGACTTCACCAATTTCGAGTTTCAACCCAGCGTCCGCATGTTGTGGACTCCGAGCGAACGCGACGCGATTTGGGCCGGTGTGTCGCGGGCCGTTCGCTTGCCCTCGCGGGCCGAGCAAGACTCGCGTTTGCGGCAGTTGCCGCTCGCACCGAATTTCCCAATATTTACGCAATTCGAAGGAAACCCGGAGCTGGAGTCCGAGCGATTGCTGTCCTATGAACTAGGTTGGCGCCAACAGGCAACCGATGATTTTTCGTGGGACTTGGCCTTGTTTTATAATCAGTACGAAAACCTAACTTCGGGTTTGGCCGGTACGCCGTACCCTTCTCCGCCTGGCCTGATCGTTCCAATCAACCTCGTTAATTTTACCGAGGGCGAAGGTTATGGTTTCGAGCTGGCAGTCAATTATCAAATGAATCCTTGCTGGAAACTATACGGCGCATACAGCTACTTGCAGTTGTTCTTGACCGACGAAGCCGGCGATCAGACCGGTGCCCGATTGGCCGAAGGCGTCGATCCGGCGAATCAAGTGTATGTGATGTCGTCGTGGGACATCGGCTGCGATTGGAAGTTCGATTTGATCGGCCGATATGTCGATGAACTGCGGTCGCAAAACGTGCCGCATTACACCACGATGGACGCGCGGTTGGCCTGGGAGCCGCGCAAGAATTTCGAGCTTG
>JAYTAU010000082.1:0-5320 GCA_043737375.1 Planctomycetia bacterium | reverse complement strand
GGCGGACGTATCAAGGTGGCCGATTTCGGACTGGTGAAGGATATCAAGGACCGGACTTGTTCGATGATGGGGGGCATGACACCGGTCTATGCGCCGCCAGAATCGTTCGATGGGCGACCGAGCTCGTTTAGCGATCAGTACAGTTTGGCGATCGTTTATCAGGAGATGCTGACCGGAGTGTTGCCATTTCCCGGCACCACGGCGGCTCAACTGGCTTCGCAACATTTGCACAGCCGGCCGCGGCTTGAGTCGTTGCCGGCACACGATCGCCCCGTCATTCTCAAAGCGCTGGCAAAAACTCCGACCGAACGGTTCAAATCGTCGCGCGCGATGGTCGACGCATTGCTCGCTGCGGGCAACGCAGCGACAGCGCAGCAATTATCCGGCGCGCATGACCCGTCGATCGGAATTGCCAGACACGAACCTTCCTCGGGCTCGGGCGGAGATGCCGGCCCCGCTGGGGTCAAGTCTCGATCGGGCGGTACTCCGATCGATCGGCGAACGCCTTCGACGCGGGTCGAGAGTTTCGGCGATGCGCGAGCCGCTGCCGCGGTACGATTAACTGAAAGCCGCACCAAGACCGCTCCGGCCGTCGGTCAACCGGTCGTCGTGGATCTCCCACCGATAGAACTCACTGCCGACGATGCCGGTCTGCGTCCCACGTTGTTTGTGGGAATCGGCGGTACGGCTGGCCATGTGCTGAACCGCTTGCGCCGTCGGCTGAACGATCGGTTCGGCGATTTGACAGCGGTGCCGATGCTACAGATGTTGCTGCTCGATACGGATAGTAAAGCCCTCACACAAGCCACGTCTGGTGTCGATCGCGCGGGCTTGACCCCCGGCGAAACCGTACCGATGCCGCTGCGCAAGCCCCAAGACTATCGAGCCGATTCGCTCGATATTCTGCAATGGCTCAGTCGCCGCTGGTTGTACAATATTCCGCGCTCGTTACAGACCGAGGGTCTGCGCCCGTTGGGCCGCCTGGCACTCGTCGATCATGCCCCCGCGTTGTTCGATCGGCTGCGCACGGCGCTGAGCAGCATTGTTGCGCCCCAATCGATCGCCGCATCGCAACAACACACCGCTTTGGAGGTCCGCGATCAAACGCCGCGGGTATTCATCGTGGCGTCGATCTCGGGCGGCACCGGCAGCGGCATGGTATTGGATGTTTCGTACGCCGTACGGATGCTGTTGGCCGACATGGGCATCGCCGACGCAGGCGTCTGCGGCGTGTTGACGCATTCGACCAATCGCAAGACAACGGCCAAGGATCTTTCGATTGCCAACGCGTATGCGTGCTTGAGCGAAATGTACCACTACAGTCGCTCGCGCTACCCCGGCGAACCGGCCTGTGGATTGCCCGCATTCGACTATGAACAAGCGACGTTTCCCAATGCGTACTTCGTCCACTTGGGCGATCATCTAAACGACGGAGAATTTTTTCACGCAGCGGATGCCTTGGCCGAGTATTTGTACTTGGATGCAGCGACGGCCGGCGGAGCATTCTTCGATAAGTGCCGGCAAAGCGATTACTTGCCCAACGATCAGCAACAACCCAAACTGCGTACGCTGGGTGTTTGTCAGCTTGGTTGTTCGCAAAGCAACTTGCCTGCCAACGTAGCCGAAACATTGTGCCGTGGTTTGGTCGAGCGTTGGTCCGGCGAGCCGCGACGCGGCAAACAGACCGCCGCCGCTTCGCTCGATGACTTGGTAGAAAAGCAGTGCCAATCGCTGGAAGCCAAACTGCAATTGAATGTGCGCGCAATGCTCGACGCGTTCACGATTCCGATCGAGGCAACTATTGGATTGAACCGCGCGTCGTTCTTTCATGCAATCGCCAGCCGTCTGCATGCGGACGTTCCGAATGCATCGACCCTAGGTGAAAGCAAATTGCGACAGTTGGCCACCCAGGCGAAACAGGCTATGGGGCTAATCGATGATTCGCCGGACGACGAATCGGTCGCGCCGGTGGTTGATTTGGCTGCCGTAATCGATGCGACTTGCGGCGATCTGTCCGAGTCGTTGCAAGAGCGACTGATTTCCGAAATCAATCAACTGGCCGACGATCCGCGGCTGCGCGTCGCCGGTGCGCACAAATCCATCGAGCGTATGGCCGAACGATTGCGAGCGCTCGAAACGCAGGTCGCCGCCGAGCAGCGGCATGTACAAGAACAGCTAGCGACCTGGTCGCGCGGCCCGGTCGATCCGACAATTGCTGCGCGCGGCCGCGGCTGGACGAAAACCGCCGAGCGAACGCGAACCAGCGTCAGCCTGCACGACCATCTGTCCGAGTGCTTTCAGATGTTAGTGAATCTGACCACGGCCGGCGGTGCATTGCGAGTCGTACGGGGGCTGTTGCATCAAATCGTCACGCTCTCCGAAAAGTTCGTCAATCTGCGGCGCGAGCTGGTTCGTATCGGTAAAGATTTCGATAATGAGCAGCCGGAGTTCGACGCGGCAAGCGAATCCTCGAAGAGCAGTCACTCGATCCTGCAGACGGTGCATAAAGAGCTGGAAAGTCGGCTGCCGCAATTGTTGGTGCAATTGGAGCAACGCTTGCACGACGAGCTACTTTCATCGCACGGCGGATTGGTTGGTTTACTTTCCGGTTCGGCCGAACAATTGAATTCGCTGGCTCCCGCGATGCGCACGGCGGCCCGGCAGCAAGTGGTACAATCGCTCAAGGAAATCGACATTGCGCGTATTGTTTTGGGACCGACCGACGCACCGGTCGAAAGCACCGGCGTGCTGCATCGCTGCGTGCAGACAGCCTGGCCCAGCATGTTGAAGTGCGGCGGTTCCAAGCGGTTATTGCTGGTCATGCCCGAAGGCGCGTCGACGTCGCGCGTGCCTGAAATTCTCGAACAAGATCGTCAAGAGCAATCGACAATCCTGTTCGACTCGGACTGCGACGTAGTGGCCTGTTACGAAGGGGAGCAGCTTTCTCTGACCGGCATCGCGGCCGCGCTGGCCTACGAAGGACCGCAATACGCCGAGGTCGCCCGTCGATTGCACACGCGCATCGACATCGAATGGTCCACGCTCGGGTCGTAGTCCATCCTGTCAATGCCTCTGTCGGTCGTAGTTTGCAGAATTATTGCGCCAATCGCAATAAAACTGTTGGCAACCGCATCGGGTCGCGGATAAGCTTGCGATCTGAGTGTCACAATGATTTTCCGTGGAGCCAATACCATGCGCTTGAGCCTAAGTCTTTCATTTCTTTTCTTGCTTGCGATCGGAAGTGTTTCGATCGCCGGCGAGGCCTTTCTAAAATCGGTGCAATCAACGCCGCAAAAGGCGGTTGATTTAACTGAAGGTTCGCTCGACTGGGCCCATTGGGGGCTCATCAAAGGCGAAACGGTCGTCCACCGAAAACGCGAAGTTGCCGCACAAATTGGTGACTTGGTGAGCCTTGGTAATCGAGAAACTCATACGTTCGAGAACAACGTGACAAGTTTTGGTTGGTCCGACGGAAAACCGACCAAGTCGGTCAGCCGTACCAACGCGGGCGTGTTTATCTATGGGCGCGGCAACGGATTCAAAATTACCGTGCCTGCCGACGAAACTCCGCGTACGCTACGAGTGTACGCAGGGACTTGGCGGGCATCAGGAAAGTTGGAGGCGGTCCTCAGCGATAACAGCGCACCTAGTATTGCCGCGACTACCGAGCCAGACCCAGCCAACGAAATCAAAAATGTCTTACATACTATCAATTATCAAGCGGGCGGACCCAAGCAAACGTTGACGGTGAAGTGGACCAATCCCGGTGCTGACGGGAATGTCGAATTTGTTGCAGTCACCTTAAGCAATCCGCAAGATGTCAAATCCGTAACAATTTCGCCCAAGCAGTCACCCAATGCCGCGGCGTTTCCGCTTCGCACTAGCGACAACGGCCGTTACCTAATCGATAAAAACGATAAACCGTTCTTCTATCATGCCGACACTGGCTGGCGGACCATCATGGCGCTCACTAAGCCCGAGGCAATTCAATATTTTGACGATCGTCAGAAGCGCGGCTTCACGGCCTTACATCTGCACATTATCAATAAGGAGAAGTCTGGTCCAAAAAATCGCGCCGGCGATCATCCCTTCGAAAAGCCGGATGACATGACGCGTCCGAACGAGGCATACTGGAAGCATGTCGATGAGGTCTTACTGGCAGCGCGCGAACGCGGCTTGTTGGTGGCTCTGTCGTCGTCTTGGTTTGGATTTAACGGGTCCGGCTGGCGAAAAGAGCTAACTGTCGAATCGGCGCAGAAGTACGGAACGTTTCTGGGAGAACGATACGCCAAGTTCGACAATATTCTTTGGGTGCATGTCGGCGATAACGATCCATCCGATAAGTCCGACGCGATCCGGGCATTGGTCAAAGGCATTCGTGAAAAGGCGCCGCAGCATCTGCACACGGCTCATGTCGATCCAGAATATGCCAGCCGATCGCGTTTTCCAGATGAAACTTGGCTCGACGTAAATTTTGCCTACACCTACAAAGAATCTTATCTCCATGTCGCCAATGAATGGCAACGGCCTGGTAAGCAAAAACCGATCTTGCTGGGAGAGACCGGCTACGAGGGAGAGAAGAATGGTGGCAAAGGATATATCGTGCAGGGATCCGATATGCGCCGTCAAGCATGGTGGGCGCTGCTATCGGGCGCTCAAGGCCACGCTATCGGCAGCGGACCGATCTGGTGCTTTAACGACAATTGGATCAAGTCGCTTGATATGCAGGGAACCCAGAGCGCCGGTCATATTCTAAAATTTTATCAGGGTCTGGAATGGTGGCGGCTGACTCCCGATTTCAAACAGGAACTTTTGACGTCGGGAGGCGGGAAAAGCGGCACCCGCGATTATGTGACGTCGGCCAAGGCAGATGATGGCTCATACGCCATATTTTACTTACCGAACCCCCGAGAACTCACGCTAAACGTTCGCAGTCTTGTACCCGCCGATGCATCGCAAAAGAACCCGCCTGAATCGTCCAACCAGCCGTACTATTGCTGGTGGTTCAATCCAAGGGACGGACATTTTTACGGCAGCGATGGCAAACGATCGTCGGGCTCAGCCGCCGGAATTCGTCCCGATCAAGACCGCATCGCTCCGCCGTCGCACGGTGCCGAAGACGATTGGGTGCTGCTGATTAGCCGCAACAAGTTGCAATTCAAACCGATCGGCAACGATCAAAAAAACGCGGACTAATTGCAACGTAAACCGGCACCAACGAGTTCGGGGTCAATCGATGCCGAGTCGATTTTCATCCTGCAACGGTCGAACACGATCGAACGTTTTCTAAGCTCTATAGGGGCGAACGAAAAATAACTTC
>JAYTAU010000081.1:0-2090 GCA_043737375.1 Planctomycetia bacterium | reverse complement strand
GTTTTTGAATGAGCGCGCCGGAGACGACATTCCCGAAGGAAAGTGTTCGGCACATCCGATCGACGCACAGTTCGTCGAACCGGCCCATCTTTTTGGATTTGCCCTGGCCTACAAATTGGGCATTGCTCATGGAGAAACCCTCTGATGAATTTTCTGTAAGGTCGATTAATTCGGATGAGTAGCCGTTATCCGGCCAGGGCAGCGCCCAAAGTTTCGTCCAGCAAGCTCAACGCGCCGCCCAACTCCGAACGGATTGCGACCGTGACGCCGAATCCGTTGTCCTCGCAAACCGCAACTCCCTCGTCGCTGGCCACATGAAGCCGAACTTGCTTCACCACGGCATGCGCCGCGGAGATAAATTTTACTCTCGCGGCGTCATCGGCGGCCTGGTTGAGATTGCCAATCGCCACTTGCATGGCCACACGCTGACCGCCGACGACCTGACTCAGACCGCCCGAGGCGATCTCTTGGAGCTGCGGAATCAAGTGTGCAATATTGGGATCCTGTTCTTCGTTGACGCTCAGGATCACGCCGCGCAGCTTTTCGAGCTGGCTTTCGATAGTGTCGACGGCATTCTGCCAAGCGCTTGCCGCCTGTTTCCAGCGCTCGGCAAACTCGGGCGAAATGGTCTGGTTCGAGGGTGCCTCGCTGGCGGCTTCATTCGCCACGTTCGTTTCATTCGCGGCAGCGGTTTCCGTCGCGGTCGCGCTTTCAGATGCGGCGGGTGATGAAGCAAAATCCCCTTGCCGAGATGCAGCCGGCGCCCCGGCCAGTGCGAGGCCGTGGCACTCGGTCAACTTGGCGAGCGCTTGGACGAAGTCACCGGACTTCGAGAGCGCGATCGCATCGGTCAAGCGTTTGGTGATTGCCGCGGCGTTCGCCCCTTTAGCCGAGATGACGGCCTTGATGAGCGGAGTCCACTCGGCCAGCTTCTTCTTCCATTCGGCGGCCGCATCGGTTGCGGCTGATGCTGGCGATCCAGACGCGGACGACGGAGCTATCAGCGACTGAAGTTCATCGAGGCTCTGACTCGCCTGAGCGAAGGCTTGGTTTTTGATCTGACCACTGACCGACACGAACAGCGATTTCACGCGGGCTTGGTTGGGACCGGCCAGCGCGGCCTTGATGTCCGGCGTCATGGCATTGAGCCGCTTGGACAGTGCAGCGCCGTCTTGGGCCGGCGGTGGCGTGGCGGCAGCCTGCACAGGCCTTACCAGCGGTTCGAGTTCGTCAAGCCCGAGGTTCGCCTGCGCGAAGTCTTTGTTTTTGATTTGGCCGCTGACCGCGACGAACAGCGTTTTCACGCGCGCTTGGTTGGGCCCGGCCAGTGCAGCTTTGATGTCGGCGGTCATGGCGGTAAGCCGTTTAGTCGCCTCGGCACCATCGTTCGATGTTGCAGAGGCTTGCGATGCTGGACCGTCTTGCAATGCTGCAGGGGCCTGCGAAGCCGCGGGGGCCGATGGCGCGACCGGTTGCGCCGCGGGGCTCGCATCTGGGTTGTTACCATCGGACGCGCTATTGCCATCAGACGCATTGGAGTTGTTAGCCGCAACGGTCGCCGCGCCATTCGTCGCCGCAGTCGCGCCCGTAGCATCTCCTTCGTCAGCCAGCAGCTCGGGGTCGTTGCTGACGCGGAACTCCGCATGCACCGACATTCCGGCGTCGCGTTTGGCGATGATTTTGACCGCTTGTGCAGCCGTGGCGGGCGCTTCCTTGGCCGTATCGAAGAAGTACTTCCCGTCTTCGAATTGGCAAAACCCCCGGACGACGGCCGAGCCGCCACTGCGTTTCTTGGCCGCGGCGATATCGGTCGGAGGCACCTTGGCCTTGGCGATAATCAACGCGCCGTCGTTGCTACCCTTGAGGATCAGCGCGAAACGCGCCCGCTTCGACTTGGCCAATTTCAAGCCGACGACTAGATCATTGTCAACGGTGTTCGTTTTTCCCACGTTTTGCGACTTTCAGACGGTTCGTGATGGCCTTGAAATAACGTGTTGCCGCGAGTAATTCGAAAATAGGATAATCGAGGGCGCGCTTCCGCGATGATGGTAGTGTAACAATTTTCTGCGCGCCAAGAATGGCTCCGAAAG
>JAYTAU010000080.1:0-5323 GCA_043737375.1 Planctomycetia bacterium | reverse complement strand
ACGATGGCCGCATACTCATCGGCCTTCTCCTTGGTAACTTTCCTTGCTTTCGCCAGTTTCCAAGCGTCCAACACCTGTTCACGCACTTCGTCGAATTTGGGGATATGGTCTTCCTCTTGAGCCACTTTCCACGACAGATAGCGGTTCATCTCCAGATCCTGAGTCAGAGCGGGCCGAAAAAGATCTTTCGAAGTAAAAGCAGTCCGCAGCCATTCCGTCCCGAAATTTCCTTGACGGGGATTGTAGTTGGTGCGATCTTCGGATTGCGCGATGTCCAGCTTGGCGACATTGGCCTCGAGTGCCGAGATGGGCTTTTTTGTCTCATGAAGTATGACCCGATGGTCCTGGGCCAACGCAAGCATATCGAGCGGGCGGGGCTTCGGCTCGTTCGGATCTTTGACGGATAGTATTTTCCACTGCTTATAGTCGTCGTTGTAACGCGACATGATCGAACGGAGTTTGGTCAACTTGCCATCGATCGCGACGATCGCCTTTTGACGAGCGATCACTTGCCGAATATCGTTGCGCGCCTGATCGAGCGTTTTGTATTCGGCGTCATCTTTTTTCAGCTTGGGAACCTTGAGCGAATCGGGAGTCGGTTCATCGACAATCGCGTTTTTTGCGTCGTCACTGTTGGACTCAACAGAATTGGCGGCTGCGGATTTTACAGTTTCCTTCGTAGCAGTTTCTTTCGTAGCAGTTTCTTTCGTAGCAGTGTCGGACTTCGCGGCATCCGATTTAGTAGCTTCGTTTTTGGTCGCGTCTGCTTTCACCGCGTCGGTCTTCTCATCCGCAGTTGAATTCTTGGCGTCCTTTACAGCGTCCTTACTGTCGCTGGTGGGCTGAAACTTTGCCAGCCGAAACGGTGAACCGCCTGCCGAAGGGTTGAGGGATGACTTATCACCGTCCTTTTTATCACCGTCTTTTTTAGTGCCGTCCTGCTTGGCGTCATCTGGAGTCGCGTCGGAATCCTCTAACTTATCCTGTTTCGAACCATCGGTTTTCGAGTCGCTTTTTTCAGAGATAGACTTTTTGCCGTCGGCCTCGCTACCGTCGGTTTTTTTAGCATCTAATTTCTGAGCGTCGGCTTTTTCGGTAGCTGGTTTCTCGGCATCCGATTTTTCAGCGTCTGGTTTGTTTTCGTCGGTTTTCTCGCTGCTCGACTTTTCAGAACTGGTTTTTTCCGTGTCGGGCTTGATGTCGTCGCGCAATGGCGGCAATTTACTGGCTGGGAACTGTTTCTTGTTTTTCTCGTAGTATTCGGCAATCTCTTGTTCGGTCACCTTGGGAATTTCGTCGGCTAACACCGTATCGAAATCCGCCTTGAAGTACTGAAACTTTGCCCGGTAGGGCTGATGAAAACCTGGGTCGGGCGAAGCCGGGTTCGCATAGTCGCTTTTGTACTTTTCGAAAAATTCTTTCAGTTCCTTGTCGCCCGGGTCTTTCACCTGCTCGCTGTATTCGGCGACGGGGACCGCCAAAGTCTGGGCATCGACGCGACGCTGCAATCGATTGAAGTACTCCCAACGCTGCGCCGGTGGATGGGCGTCGAGCGTCGCATCCGCCATCTCGAACATTTGGAAAGCTTGTTGCGCCATCAGTTCCGTACGCAATGCGTCAAAAATCTGGTTGGGCGTGGCCCGTTGACCAAACTCTTTGGCGATCGAGTCGAGCTCGGCCGGTTTGATTTTGTCGTTGGTGACTTTCCGCAGGATCTCATTCACAAAGCTATCGCTGATCACGATACCGAGCTCTTCGGCTTTTTTTGCCATAACCATCGTCTGAACGATGGCAGATTCATTCACGGGAAAAAATTGATGATTCGTCGGAACGGGTTGTCCGCCGCCACGCCGACTGGCTTGGTGATTTGCCTGCACAAGAAACGCATTGAGAATGCGCCGCATCGTCATCCGTTGTTCGATGTCCGACTGGCGCAGATTGCCGAACTGCCAGGTCATGACCACCGGGTCATCGCGCCGACCGCCGCTGTTCGCGCCGATCATTTGAATGCCGAACGATCCGACCACAAACGCGATCATCGCCATGATTCCGATGACGGCGAGCCAAGCTTTGGGATTTTTACGAAATACATCAAAAGGACTGGCCATGGCATCGTTCCTGAAAGCCAAAAGCGCGGACCCCAAACACAAGATGGCTTGACAGCGGGGGGTCGCGGGGGTTATCCGAGTATAACAATGATTTGACACATTGACGCGAAGCCCGTGATTTTAGCGCCGCTAGTTGTAAATGCAATCCCAATTGGGGGTTGGTCGACGGAACGAACCGAGTCTCTGCAACATCGAACCGTCAAACTCGACCAACAAGACCTGCTACAACAAGTACGATTCAACGGTGCGAGTGGTTCCAGAATAGGAGTTTTACTGAAGCTTCAACACACCGTCGTCCGCATGTGTGCATGTGTGTCACTGGCTTCGCCGGTGCTTTGCGGGGCCGGTCTTGTTAAGGCTGCTTGGAGCGCAATCATAACCCGACGCCTCAGCGAGGTGCGATCAAAAGTCGCAGGATTTCCTCGCTCTCGCGTCGCGCTTAGGATGAGAATTGTTAAGTTTCCTTTGCACCGATGGTGCAAAGCATACCTGCCCTGGGGCAGCGCCTTGGGCTTGCATTGGGTCGTTTCTGGGCAGCAAATACAACGATTGTACGGACAACGACGGGCCGAGCCGTTGTCAATCGCACGCAATACAAGGGTTGCTCGGTTGCCGGCAGATTCGATGCACGTCGTGCCGCCGGCTCGGCGATACTAACTGACGAAATTACCCAGTTTGCCAATATAGCAATAGCCCCCGGCTCAACAGGGGGCGTACCGCGGCCGAGTTTGCCCTCCGGCAAAGCCGGGGGCTGATAGAACGTTGCGCACAACGACCTCGGAACTTAACCAAAATACGCATGGCTAAAAAATCAGCATCCGCGACTGGCAATGCCCTGGTGATTGTCGAATCACCGGCCAAGGCCCGTACGATTGGCAAATTTCTGGGCCGCGGCTTCACCGTCGAAGCCAGCATCGGCCACGTGCGCGATTTGCCCCAGGGAGCCAAAGAAATCCCCGAGGAATATAAGAAAGAGGAATGGTCGCGATTGGGGGTGAATGTCAACAAGGACTTCGATCCGCTCTATATCGTCCCGCCCGGAAAAACGGCTCAGGTCCGCAAACTCAAGGCACTGTTGAAAGACGCCAGCGAACTGTATCTGGCGACCGACGAAGACCGTGAGGGAGAAGCGATTAGCTGGCATCTCAATGAGATCCTCAAGCCCAAGGTGCCCGTTCAGCGATTGGTGTTTCACGAGATCACCAAAGAGGCCATTCAAGACGCGCTGGCCAATACGCGCCAAATCGACAACGACTTGGTGCGGGCGCAAGAAACGCGGCGCATCGTCGATCGGCTGTACGGCTACGAGGTTTCGCCGTTGCTCTGGCGCAAGGTTGCTCCCAAGTTATCGGCCGGCCGTGTACAAAGCGTGGCAGTTCGCGTCATCGTGGAACGCGAGCGGCAACGCATGGCATTTGTCACCGCCACGTTTTGGGACTTGCTGGGCCGATTCATAAAGCCCTCGGCCGGCGAAAGCGCGAACGGACAATTTCAGGCCGGACTTGTCTCGGTTGACGGTCGCCGCATTCCCGCCGGCAAGGATTTCGACGCCGCTACGGGCAAGCTACGAGACGATAGTTACCTGCAACTAGATGAACAAGCCGCGCGCGCTTTGGCCGAGCGCTTGACCAGCACGAAATTTCGCGTTGCCACGCTCGAAGACAAACCCTACTCGTCGAAACCTTACGCGCCGTTTACCACCAGTACGCTCCAACAAGAAGCAAACCGCAAGCTGGGCTACACCGCTCGCCGCACAATGCAGGTCGCTCAGAGCCTGTACGAGAACGGGCACATTACGTACATGCGTACCGACTCGACCAACTTGGCCGCCGTGGCCATCGACGCCGCGCGCGATTTGGTGCGCGAGCAGTACGGTACCGAGTACTTGCCCGCATCGCCGCGAACCTACCAAACCAAAGTTCGCAACGCGCAAGAGGCGCACGAAGCGATTCGTCCTGCCGGACATCCATTCGCGCTGCCCGAGGCGCTGCGACCGAAGCTCAGCCCTGACGAGTTCAAGCTGTACGACTTGATTTGGAAGCGCACAGTCGCCAGCCAAATGTCCGACGCCCGCGGACGACGCCTGTCGATCACCATCGAAGGCGATGGCGCAGTCTTTCAAGTCGGCGGCAAGACCATTGAATTCCCCGGATATTTGCGGGCTTATGTCGAAGGGGCCGACGACCCGGCCGCCGAGCTAGCCGATCAAGAAACCGTGTTGCCGGCGATGGCCATCGGCGATGCGTTGGACTGTAAAGAGCTCGAATCGAAGAGCCATACGACCCAGCCGCCGGCGCGATTTACCGAAGCCACGCTGACCCGCGCGCTGGAAGAAATGGGCATCGGTCGCCCCAGTACTTACGCGGCAATTATCGATACGATTTTGGCGCGAGAGTATGTGTTCAAGCGAGGTCAAGCGTTGGTGCCCACGTGGACCGCGTTTGCCGTCTCGCAACTGCTCGAGTTGCATTTACCGCATTTGGTCGATTACACCTTCACGGCCAAGATGGAAGATGATTTGGACTCGATTAGCCGCGGCGAGTCGGGGCACTTGGATTACCTGAAAGAGTTTTATTTCGGCACGAATGGCAGCGGGCTCAAGCCGTACTTGACCAACAAGGTCGATGAGATCGATGCCCGCGACATTAGCCGGATCAAGCTTTATCATCGGGATGGCGAAGAACCGATCTTCGCGCGGGTCGGTCGCTATGGACCGTTTTTGGAACAAGGCGAGCGCCGAGGTTCGATTCCGGATCAAACCCCGCCCGACGAACTGACGCTCGAAAAATGCCAGGAGCTGTTGAATCAGGCTGCCCAGGCCGAAGAGCCGCTGGGGATTTGCCCCGATACGCACAAGCCGGTCTTTATGAAGGTCGGACGGTTCGGCCCGTATGTACAACGGGGTCATGCGGACGATGAAGAGAAACCGCAAAACGCCTCGCTGCTGAAGGGGATGACGCCCGACCAAATCGACCTGGCCACGGCGCTCAAACTGCTGACGTTGCCGCGCGATTTGGGAACGCACCCAACCAGCGGCCAGTCGATCATCGCGCACAACGGTCGGTTTGGGCCTTACATCAAGAGTGGTGACGACACCCGTTCGCTGCCCGGCGATCTGTCGCCATTGGACGTGACGATCGAACAGGCGATCGAGTTGCTCGCCCAACCCAAAGCGATTCGCAAAGGCTTTGGGGCGAAGAAGGAACCGATCAAAG
>JAYTAU010000079.1:0-5353 GCA_043737375.1 Planctomycetia bacterium | reverse complement strand
ATGTTGTGCATCTTGCGGAAGTAGGTCTCCAAGTCGATGCGAAATACGCGAACCGTCACGCTCTCGATATTGCGTGAGTTGAGTTTGATGGTCGGCGTTTCGTTGCTGCGGAAAACGCGTTCGGTAGCAATCGACAGGGATTTTGCGGTCAGCCGTCCGACGGCCGTGCGCGCGTGCGAACTGTGCGCGCCCCAATTGATTTTCTTGTATTCTTTGAGCGCCTCTTCCAGTTTGCCTTGCTTGCCTTCGAGCGTGGCGGCGATCATATATTGCGCCTGCGACGACTCGTTGGTGCCGGGGTATTTCGACACCAATTGCCGCCAATCGGCCATCGCCTCATCCCATTTGTCTTGCTCGAAATTCATTTGGCCGAATTGATACAGAATGGCAGGATTGCGCGTGTCGAGCGGATACTTGACGATAAACTCGCCCCAAATTTTCCGGGCATCGTCGTATTGTTTGGCCGTGCGTTTTTCGAAACCGATCAGATACTCGGTGTCGATGATTTGCCGCTGCACTTCACTCCAAGCATGATGCGAAGAGTGCTTGGTCAAATACGTGCGCCAAGCGGCAAGTGCCTCGGTAAATTTCTTTTGCAGTTGGTACGCACGGCCCAACAAATTGCGGGCGTCGGCGATTTCGTCCTTATCGGTATAACGGGCATCGGCCAGAAAACGATCCAGCGACTTTACCACGTCGGAATTGCGGCCCAAGTGCATATAGCTTTGCGCAATGCGGAGGTGAGCCAGCGGAGCGAGCTTATGGTCGGGGTATTTTTTGATGAAGCTTTCGAGTGCCGACACGCCGAGGCTTAGATCATCTTTGTTCGCCGGCGCAGGCAAGCCGAACGTCAGCGATAGGTTGAATGCCGTTTCGGCAATGCGGTCGTTTTTGGAATCGGCATGCGCGGCCAACAGGTCTTGCCAGGTACGGCGGGCTTCTTCGCGCTGGCTAAGCGCTAATTGCGCCTCGCCCTGACGGAAACGGGCCTCGATATCACGACGAAACTGCACGGGCGTTTTGACGTCGTCTTTTTTCACGCCGTCTTTATCGACCAGCGGATAATCTTTCAAGAACTTCGCGTACAGGTTTACCGCTTCTTGATGCTGTCCCAACAGTTGGTGGCTGCGGGCGATTTGCAACTCGACTTCGGCTCGTCGGTCGGGCTTGGGGCCGACTTCGAGCGCGCGCTTATAAAATTCGAGGGCCTTGGCGTAGTCGGGTTTGTGCTGTAATTCATCCTTCGGTTTGAAATAAGCTTCGGCGAACTCCAAATACAGATCGGCAATCTCCTGCTTGCGATCGGTTGACAGCAAGTACTGGGCTTGCTCACGGTAGATCGCTTCGGCCGCGCGATAGTCCCCTTTGCGTGCCAGCGAGACCGCCATGCCAAATCGCGCACGCCGAGCCCAAGAGCTTTTGGGGTGTTCTTTTTCCAAAGCCGCATAGACTTCGACCGCGTCGTCGAACTTTTGTTGTAGATGTAGGGCACGGGCTTTGAGAAAACTCAGGTAGTCTTTAGCCGCGGCGGGCTTTTTAATCTCCTCGTCGATGGCGGTGATCGCGTCGGCGTAGTTGCGATCTTGCAATAGCTGACTGATTTTTTCAGGGATTTTATATTCGGCTTTGACATTCTTAAGCTCGGCAATTTTCTGGTCGGCGGTTTTTTGGTCAGCGGTTTTTTGATCGGTACTTTTTTGATTAGCGGCCTTATCGCCGTTGCCGTTCTTGGTATCTTGCTCAGCGACTTTCTTGACGTTCTGTTTAACATCGTCTGCTTTGGGGTCGCCTGGCGCACCGATTGCAATTGGGCCGGCGAACGACAACACGCATCCAAGCAACGAGCCGCTAATTGCATGACGCCACGAGAATCGCATATTATTCTCCCCGTTTGAAGAAACTGAGTACCGCGCGTAGGTTAGGCATTAGCTTGATAAGAACTGCAGTCGCCACGGTCGCAATCGCCCCGTGTCGATAATAGGTGCAATTGAACGGAATGAATACCGTGGTAGGAAACGGTCTATTGCCAGTGGTTTGATGCTGTCAATCTCTTGAGCGTGTGCTGCGACCTGCTTTACGCCGAAGGCGTTATATCTCATAGCCCCGGGTCGCGCAGCGCACCCGAGGTTAACGACAAGTGAAAAAAGTTTACCCCGGAGGGGTTACATCCATCGTGTCGGCGGATGTGTCGATCCTCAAGCACGATGATTTAACCCCGTTGGGGTAACCGGGTTTGTTTTCTGTTTACCCAGGGTGCGCTAGCGCGACCCTGGGCTATGGGATGAAACCCCGTGGGGGTAACCAATCAGAATCGTGATCGATTGAATCTTTAATGCCTGACGTTGATAGCAACTAACCGTCATAGTTTCGCTTGGACGCACCGAGTCCTGGAAAAGTTTCCGGGTCTTCGGGATTTCCAGTCTACCGGATTTTAGCACGATCGCCGGTTTGACCGTGTAACACGATTGTAACCATTGACTGGCCACGCGGCGAAAGTGCCCCTGATTCGCATGAAACCCCTTCTGATACCATCAATGACGAACGAACATGGCCGGTTATTAGAGAATTGGGCGGAAGAGGACCGTCGGCATATCGCTACTTCATGCGCTCCTCGCTCCTCACCCCGCGTTTTTCGCCTCTTACAAATACGGCGATAGCAACCGCGCCACGCCGTCGCGCAATTTTGCCGGCAGACCGCGACCGTTGACATCGGCCAGTGTGACTTGCCGCGCGTTAGCCAGCCGCTCGTTAAATAGTTGATCGAGCAACTTGGCCAACGCCGCATCGTAGCATTCGACGTTAAATTCGAAATTCAGCCGCAAACTTCGTTGGTCCCAATTTGCGCTTCCGAGCAATGTCCACACATGGTCGACGACCATCAGTTTGGTGTGATCAAAAGGCGGCGACGATAGCCAGACGCGACAGCCGCGTTCCAGCACCTGCCACAACATGGCCGTCGAGGCCCATTTGACCAGGGCCAAGTTATTGGCCTCGGGCAGAATGATGTCGACCTGAACTCCGCGCAGTGCGGCGACATTCAATGCCTCGGCCAAGGCATCGTCGGGCAGAAAGTACGGCGTCATGATCGTGACTTGCTCGCGGGCGCACGACAACGCACCGATCAATGTCGTGCGCATCTCGCCTAAGTCCTCGTCAGGACCGTTGGGAATGCCGCGGGCCAGCACATCGCCCGAAAGTTCAAGCACCGGGAACCACAGTTCGCCTGAGAGCACTTCTCCCGTGGTGAACGTCCAGTCTTCCATAAACACTTCTTGCAGGTGAGCCACTACCGGACCCGCGAATTGAAAATGAGTGTCGTATAGCGGCGCTTTGGGTTGAAGCGAGAGCATGCAGCCTTCACGAATGTTCAGCCCGCCGGTAAAGCCGATTTGACCGTCGACGACCATGATCTTGCGATGGCTGCGCAAATTGGTATACGCGAAGCGGCCGGGAACAAACGTCCTCATAAAACGTTCGGTTCGCACGCCGAGTTTTCGCAAGGTCGGCACGATCGAAGGAAAGCTGTAGCGAGAACCGACGCTATCGATCAACACGCGGACTTCGACTCCGCGTTGCACCGCGCGACCGAAAGCTTCGGCAAACATGCGACCGGCGCGATCGTTATCGAAGATGTAGCTGCACATGGTGATCGACCGCCGAGCCGAGTCGATTGCCGCAATCATCGTCGGAAAGGCCACATCGCCGTTGAACAGCGCAGTGACCTGATTGCCGATCAATAGCGGATGCTCGGCCAGTTCGCCGACCAGGTTCACCAACGGCGCGAGCGAATCCGTCGACTGCCCTACCTTTTCGCGAAATTTTTCGGACGAGCAGGCATGGTCCGTCGGTGCTAGCACGCAGTAATTTTTGCCGCCGCGTAAATGCTTGGCGCGGCGTTGAATACGATTGACCCCCAGCATGATGTACAACATCGGGCCCAGAAACGGACTCAGCCAAATGACCCCGACCCAACCGATGGCCGAGCGACTGTCACGCTTGAAAAGCACCACGTGAACGGCCGCCAACAGCGACAGCCCGACACCCGCCGCCGCGACCAGATGCGGCCAGAACTCGCGAAAAACATATAGAGCATGTTCCATGATCGGGCGTTAGATTCTTAAAATGGTTCGATGGTCGATACTTCGCAATCAAAGTATTCGCCGGTTCGTTTTGTGAATTCGCGGATGTGCGTTTCAAGCTGATATCACTCAGTTTTCGTAATTCGCCCTTTCGTACTTTCGCGATCCATTTATGGCCAATTGATCACGAAAAAATAAAAGTACGAAAACTCGAAAATTCATTGCTTGCAGAAAATGATCGCTACAATTGGGAGCTTGCTTACACTGAATTGCGTCATGCTTGCAAAGGCACGTAGATCCGGTATGTAAGGCAATGGGTTTCATGAGGCGATAGGCTAGACAAATCTCGCCAATCACTTCGTGAACATTCCTGCACTCTGTGAACATTCCTGCCCGGCGATTGTCCCAGTAACACACGCCACGATTTATCGCTATCGCAAAGTGTCTTCCTGCATTTTTTTGAAATCCGGCACGATCTACGGCGTTCCGCAAAAGTCTTTTAGACCTGCTGGTATACAATGTTACGATACATCGATCTGCTGAAATCGACTCTGTTCGAGCTGAGGTTGGCTCATAGGGTCTGGTTTGGTAATCTCCCGCCGTTGGGCAGACCCACCTATTTCGCGGTTCCGGCGTTGATTCCCGTCGCCGCAGTGCGGTCGTTTGCATTGTACGACCCCCGCTATCACACGCCTGCATGGCAAGGACATCGAGCTTGAATCCTGGTTTGGCATCGAATTCGGCATCAAGACCATCGACTGGCGGGCATGAGCTAGCTCCGGCTCCTGTTGCAAAGCCGCTGTCGCAAGTTCCACCGCTGCCGGCAACATTCCCGGTTACCTCCGCGCATACAAATTGGTCGCTGATTCGCCGCTTGATGGCTATCAGTTGGCAACATCGATCCGGTTGTATCCATGTGCTGGTCGAGCAGTCGTTGCTGGTGCTGCTGGGATTGACGGCGCTGGGACTGACCGGTTTGGCGATCGACGTGATTCGCCATGCGGTCGATACCAGCGGCGACGCGGTGCATTGGCCGTTCGGTTGGTCACCCCCTGCCGATTGGACCCCGTTATCGATCGTCGCAGCGCTTTCGACAGCAATGCTGCTCGCCGCGCTCGCACATGCCGCGTTGCGTTTCCGCGCCGCATTGACGTTGGCACGCCTGACGCAGCGCATTGTGCTGGAACTGCGCACGGCTGTCTACGACAAGTTGCAGCGGCTCAGCTTTCGGTTTTTCGATGCAAATCAAAGCGGGTCGATCATCAATCGCGTGG
>JAYTAU010000078.1:0-2105 GCA_043737375.1 Planctomycetia bacterium | reverse complement strand
TTGGAATGGCGATGGGCGTTTCACTTACGATCGGATTGGTCGTGGGACGATCGACATCGATGCGATCTGCATTTCGTTGATCGGTTCGATCCAGCCCGGCCCGCTCTCAGAGTACTTACGCGGCGCGGTCAACTCGGGCAAAGGGGACGACGGGCTGATGCAACGGTTCCAACTCGCTGTGTGGCCCGATATTTCCAAGACCTGGACGAATGAGGATCGCTGGCCCAACAAGGAAGCCAAAAACAGAGCTTTTGCGATTTTGGAACGGCTCGATGTCATTGATCCCGAGGCCATCGGCGCGACCGTGGACGAGCATGGCAATGAAGTCCCCTATCTTCGATTCGAAGAAGTTGCCCAACAACTCTTTGATCAATGGCGTGCCGACCTTGAAGTGCGCCTGCGATCTGACAATGAACATCCGGCGATCGAGGCGCATCTCTCTAAATACCGTTCGCTGATTCCGTCGTTGGCGCTATTGATCCATCTGGTCAACGGCCACTACGGTGCCGTGGGGGTCGCTCCGTTGCAGATGGCGATCGCTTGGGGTCGGTATCTCGAATCCCACGCGCGTCGAATCTTCGCTCCCGCAGCCCTGTCATCTGCGTGTGGAGCACGATCGTTGGCCAACAAAATCCTTGACGGCGGTGTTCAAGACAGCTTCTCCCTACGTGGCGTCTACAACAACGGCTGGTCCGGCCTGACAACTCGTCAAGCAGTCGCGGACGCCGTGGACACATTGACCGATCTGGGTTGGATACGCGAGCAGAAGGAAACGACTGCTGGTGCGCCCCGGACCACCCATCACATCAATCCGGCGATCCTCGCCAAGGTCGGCTGTGCCGATTTGCGTTGGTTCGACAGCCGCTTAGAACCCTCCCCTACGGACCTGCAGAACCAGCAAAAGCAGCAGAAGCCCCCTTTTGATGCTTTTGCAGGTTTTGCTGGTGCCTCTGGGGCGTCCGAAACTTCGATCATCACGGAGGTCGCGACATGGACGGGCTAGAACTGATTCAACGGGCCAGCGCCGCGGGATTAACACTCAAGGCCGTCGGCGACCGACTCATCGTGCATGGTCCGACGACAGCCGAGCCGCTCGTGCGAGAATTACTCGATCACAAAGTCGAAGTGCTGGCCGCGTTGCACGACCGCAGCGAGCTCCCGGCTCCCACCGCCTGCGCCCGATGCGGCAGCCTCGAAGTCTGGTGGAACGGATTGGGCACGCTCCGCTGCATGTGGTGCGAACCGCCAACCGCCGCGTTTCGATTGTTAGTTCGCACCCACGAGATTCGTAGTCGCCATTCGCTCGACGAGCCAGCCAGCGAAACTACGGAACCGAGTGCCGAACCGGCTTGTCGTCGTTGCCGGTCAACCGCGTTCACCGATGTCCGAATCCACGGTGGCCGGTCGTCACGACGCGACTGTGCAAACTGCGGACAAGTGTTTGGGTTTCCAGTTTGGTTTGGTCGTGAAACAAATTAATGACAACCGCAGATCATCGATCAGTTGAAAACACAAGCATGGAGGCGATGGAATGAAAATCGAGACTCGCAAAATCTCCGACGTCAAACCGTACTCAGGCAATCCACGCATCAACGACGACGCCGTCGAAGCGGTGGCGAAGTCGCTTCGCGAGTTTGGCTTTCGCCAGCCGATCGTCGTGGATGCCGAGAGCGTAATCATCGTCGGTCACACCCGCTGGAAGGCGGCGCAAAAGCTGGGCATGACCGAAGTGCCGGTGCATGTCGCTACCGATCTGTCCGAAGCGCAGATCAAAGCCTATCGAATCGCTGATAATCAAACCGCAACGATCGCCGATTGGGACTACGAGTTACTCGCGCTTGAAATCATGGGCCTGCAAGAACTCGAATACGACATCGATCTGTTAGGCTTCTCGCACGATGAACTGACTGTACTGATGGCACCCGACGAGAACGAAGGACTCGTTGATCCCGATGACGTGCCGTTGCCACCCGATGAAGCGACCACGCAATCAGGCGATCTATGGGTGCTGGGCAACCACCGCCTGTTGTGCGGCGACAGCAGCAAACCGGAAGATGTCGATCGGCTGCTCGACGGCGCGGTGATCCATCTATTCAACAGCGATC